>NZ_JAWNCA010000003.1:0-245937 GCF_034106185.1 Enterobacter sp. 296B2
TACCGTTCGACTTGCATGTGTTAGGCCTGCCGCCAGCGTTCAATCTGAGCCATGATCAAACTCTTCAATTTAAGTTTGATGCTCGTGAATTAAACTTCGTAATGAATTACGTATGTTCACTCAGAGACTTGGTATTCATTTTTCGTCTTGCGACGTTAAGAATCCATGTCACTTTGAGTGCCCACACAGATTGTCTGATAAATTGTTAAAGAGCAGTGCAACGCGGCTTTCGCTCACCGTTGCGAGGTGGCGTATATTACGCTTTCCTCTTTCAGAGTCAACCCGTTATTTCAGGATTTTTTTCTCTTCAACCGACCGGGTTGTCTGTGAAGTGATTCACATCCGCCGTGTCGATGGAGGCGCATTATAGGGATCCCAATTTTTAGCACAAGTATTTTTTAGATCTTTTTTTCCGACTGCTGATTTTCCGCGCTTTTCGCTGAAATCCCGCCCGATCTGCTTAAATATTGACGTTTTTTGCCTTGCCTCGATCCAATAATATGATCAAGTCTTCCGTATAACGCTCATCCTCAGAGGTAGTTATGTCCGCAGTATTACGCCCTTATAAAGATCTGTTCCCCCAAAAAGGCGATCGCGTGATGATCGATGCCACCAGCGTGGTCATTGGTGATGTCCGAATGGCCGATGACGTCAGTATCTGGCCACTCGTTGCGATCAGGGGAGACGTTAACTATGTGTCGATTGGTGCCCGTACCAATATTCAGGACGGTAGCGTTCTGCATGTCACCCACAAATCCTCCTATAACCCGCAGGGCAATCCTCTCATCATTGGAGAAGAGGTTACCGTCGGTCATAAAGTGATGCTTCACGGCTGCACTATCGGTAATCGGGTGCTGGTTGGCATGGGATCGATTTTGCTGGATGGCGTCATAGTAGAAGATTACGTAATGATTGGGGCCGGTAGCCTGGTCCCGCAGAACAAACGTCTGGAGAGCGGCTATCTCTATCTGGGAAGCCCGGTAAAACAGATCCGCCCCCTGAAGGAGGCAGAGATCGAAGGACTGAAGTACTCAGCGAACAACTACGTAAAATGGAAGAATGACTATTTGGATCAGGACAACCAAACCCAGCCCTGATCGTCTTCCTGCTGATCGCGAATTAAATCGCTGGCTTCCTCTTCCAGATCCCAGCGATTTTCGCAAAATATGTCTATAGGATCTGAACCGCCAAAGCGACGCAACAGCGTTTCCCCATGAATGGCGCAGGTCAATTGCATACCCTGCACCAGCACCGGGAAACAGACCGCTTGTTTACTCTCATCCCAGTTCTCTCTGTCCGGGAAATGAATAGCCTGATTCACGCCGAAAGCTCCTGCTTTAACTTTTCAATAACCGGTTCGACTGCAGGCAACACGCCATGCCAGAGCAGCACCGCATGCGCAGCCTGACCCACCAGCATCCCCAGTCCATCAGCTAGCTGTTTCGCACCGTGTTGTTCACACCAGTTAAGGAAAGGCGTCTTCCCTTTCTGATAAAACATGTCATAGAAGTATATATGAGGGCTTACCAGAGAAGCGGGGATTGCCGGGATCTCTCCATTAATGCCGCTGGAGGTGGCATTAATGACCAGATCAAATTCACGCCCAGCAAGATCGCCAGGCGCTGCCGCACTTACGCTGCCAGTATGCGCAAACAACGCCGCCAGCGCTTCTGCCCGGGAAAAGGTTCGGTTGGTAATGGTCACCGCACAGTCCAGAGAAAGCAGAGGCAACAGTACTCCCCGCGATGCGCCACCCGCACCAATCAGCAGGACCCGGAAACCGGGTTTAATAAACGACAGTCGTTCCAGATCGCTCAGCAAACCTATTCCGTCGGTGTTGTCACCCAGAAGGCGTCCATCTTCAAGCCGTTTCAGGGTATTTACTGCACCAGCCAGCGAAGCACGCTCGGTAAGCTCATCCGCACGTTCGAAGGCTTCTTCTTTAAAAGGGACCGTGACATTAGCGCCTTGACCGCCGGCGGCGAAAAAAGCCTCCAGCGTTGGAATAAATGCATCCACCGGTGCAAGTACGCGACCATAGGGATGATTAATCTGCAGCTGCTTCGCAAATTGCTGATGGATCAGCGGTGACTTGCTGTGCGCAATCGGATTACCAAAAACAGCATAGGTTTCCATGAGATTACCCCTGGCGAAAACGTTCGCCGGTCAAAGCGTCGCGAATTTCAGACGGATTCAGGCGCCCTCCCGTCTCTCCAACAGCAACCGGGAAGTCGTTCCCGAACTGTGCCAGCACTTCTTCGGTTGTACGACAAGGTGGCAATCCGGTCAGGTTGGCGCTGGTTGAGACCAGCGGTTTACCAAATGCCAGACAAAGCTCTATTACCAGCGGGTGGTCAGTTACGCGAACGGCAAGGGAATCAAAGCGTCCGGTCAACCAGCGTGGCGTTGTCGGCTGTGCCGGGAAAACAAAGGTCACTGGACCGGGCCATGCGGAAAAAATAGTCTCGCGCTGCGCCGGCGTCAGCATAGAGTCATCGATGTAGGGCTTAAGCTGCTCGTAATTCGCAGCTATCAAAATCAGCCCTTTCTCGACGGGTCTTTGTTTCAAGGCAAGCAGGCGGCTCACAGCCGTCTCGCTGTCAGGATCGCAACCGACCCCAAAAACAGCTTCAGTTGGATAGGCGATGACTTCTTCATTTTTCAGTACGTCCACTGCATGCGCAATGGAGCCTGATGGCAGGTTATTTTTCACTATTTTGATCCGCCGTAACCGGCTTTCCACATTGTTTACTGGCGCAGAAGCGTTTCATACCCTGCGCCGTTTTCTTCTCGATAAGTAGCGGATAGTTGCAATGAATGCAGACGCCCGCTACCGGTTTGAAATTGATAACGAACTGGCATTCAGGGTAGCGATCGCAGGAATGAAAGGTCTTACCATAACGGGAACGGCGTTGTACCAGCTGACCACACTGACACTGGGGACACGCAATAGCCGTTTCATCAGGCTTATCAATTTGTTCCGTATGCTCACATTCCGGGTAGCGGCTACAGCCAATAAACATACCGAAACGGCCCTGACGTAGCGCTAATTCACCACCACAAAGAGGACATAGCTGCCCGTCCAGAATTTTGACGATATGTCCATCCGCCTGGCTTTTCAGAGGACGGACATAATCACATTCCGGATAGTGTGAACAACCGAGAAACGGGCCGTGTTTCCCGGACCGAATAACAAGCTCAGCCCCGCACTGCGGGCAGGGCTCGTTTTTATGCACCGTGAATAGTGCTGATTTGGCCATAACAACTCTTGGTGCTGCATATTGAATTAGTGCAGCATACCTTCATTCACTTCAAAGAGTAATTCTTCCATTTGCTGATAGGCATTTTCACAGCCCGGGATATTAAACAGAACCATCAGAATCACCCATTTGAGATCTTCCAGTTCAAATTCTGCCGTATCCAGCGCCATGACGCGCTCTATCACCATTTCTCTCGTTTCGAGGTTTAGCACCTGAATCTGCTCAAGGAATAAGATGAATCCCCGGCAGCTGGCATCCAGCCTTTCACACTCTTCAGCGGTATAAATGCGTACTGACAATGGGTCAGAAGCAAGCTGCATCGGCTCGGCGAGGCCTTCCTGATAATCAGCCAGCTTTTCCAGCCACATCAACGCGTTATAGATATCTTCCCGCTCAAACCCCGCATCGGTAAGATCCTGTGTCAATTTGTCCTGATCCACTCGCATTTCTGCTTCGTTATGGATGTAAGTCTCAAACAAATACATCAGTACGTCGAACATGGCATGCCCTCCTTAATCGGACATAGCCGCCGGGTACAGCTGCGATCCACCCTGCTAACTCCAGTTCGAGTAGCTGTGCTACCGTTACTGGCACAGGTTGGCCGGCACGTTCAGCGACAACGTCAACAGGTGTTACCTCATCTCCTACGTTAGCCAGGAGCTTGGGAAATGGCAATGCCACCTTTCCCTGATCTGATGAATAATGTCGCTTTTCGGGATCTTCCTGCAGACATTGCAAGCCATATTGCAAATTTTCAAGAATGTCCCGCACTTCTGTTACCGGCGTCGCCCCCTGCTTTATCAGCCAGTGTGGTCCTTCGCACCCCGGGTTACCTATCGGGCCGGGTAAGGCGAAAACCTCCCTGCCCTGATCGAGCGCGCATCGTGCCGTGACCAGCGAACCGCTTCGCACTGCCGCTTCAACGACCAATACTCCCTGGCTAAGCCCGCTGATGATTCGGTTACGACGCGGAAAGTTTGCCGGTCGGGGCTGCGCCGAAAGGGGAAACTCAGACACTATCGCCCCGTCAGCTTCGATTAATCGCATAGCCAGCGCCTGGTGCCGACGGGGATAAATGCTAAACAGGCCGTTCCCCAGTACGGCCACGCTACGCCCTTTTGCTGATAGCGCTGCACTATGGGCAACACCGTCAATACCGCAGGCCAGCCCACTGGTGATCGTGAAACCACATTGCGAAAGTTGTTCGCACAGAATTTTTCCCCATCGCTCTCCATACCATGACGGAGCACGGCTGCCTACTACCGCCAACTGGACAGCATTAAGGGTTTCAGGGTTACCTTTTACGAATAACGCCCCGGGATAATCAGGAATTGCTCGAAGTAAAGGAGGATAAAGTGGATGATTTGCCGTCAATAAATGATTTCCCGGCTGCTCAAGCCACGCCAGACTACGCTCCAGCTCACTTTCATCTGGGGCAAAGAACCGTTCAACCTGCTTTGCTGTCAGACCGGCGTTTTTGACGACGGGCACGTCGAGGTTTTCATGCTTCTGCAGTTGCACAGCCGCTTCCAGCATTCCATCGCCACATAGTGAACCCGTGTGTATTAGCCGTAGCCATATCTCGATAGACGTCATCCTTCCCCCCCTGCCATAAGCGGCCTGCGCAATCATTGCGATTGGTCACTGATGCTGTCAATCGACCCGGGATTTGTCTAGAATAGAAGTAATATTCTTATCAACTCCTGAACACGACTCTGGAAATTTATGGCAGTTTTGCAAGTGTTACATATTCCGGACGAGCGCCTTCGCATCGTCGCTGAACCGGTCAAAGAAGTGAATGCAGAAATCCAGCGTATCGTTGATGATATGTTCGATACCATGTACGCCGAAGAAGGCATTGGCCTGGCGGCGACGCAGGTGGACATTCACAAACGTATTATCGTGATCGACGTTTCCGAAAATCGCGATGAGCGTCTGGTGCTGATCAACCCTGAATTGCTTGAAAAGAGCGGTGAAACGGGCATTGAGGAAGGCTGCCTGTCCATTCCTGAACAACGCGCTTTGGTGCCACGTGCCGAAAAAGTGAAAATCCGCGCTTTGGATCGTGACGGTAACCCGTTCGAACTGGAAGCAGATGACCTGCTGGCAATTTGCATTCAGCATGAGATGGATCACCTGGTCGGTAAGCTGTTTATCGATTACCTCTCGCCGTTGAAGCAACAGCGTATTCGTCAAAAAGTAGAGAAACTGGATCGTTTGCGCTCTCGCGCATAACGTCCCCCCGGATACAAGGATCATCGTGTCTATAACACTACGTATTATCTTCGCGGGAACCCCTGATTTTGCAGCGCGTCATCTTGACGCGCTGTTATCTTCTGGTCACCAGGTTGTTGGCGTCTTTACCCAGCCGGACCGTCCGGCTGGCCGCGGTAAAAAACTGATGCCCAGCCCGGTAAAGGTGCTGGCAGAAGAGCATGGGCTTCCCGTTTTCCAGCCCGCATCCTTACGCCCTCAGGAAAATCAGCAGTTGGTCGCTGAGCTGAATGCCGACGTAATGGTGGTGGTGGCTTACGGTTTAATTCTGCCGAAAGCGGTGCTTGATATGCCTCGTCTGGGTTGTATCAACGTGCATGGCTCACTACTCCCACGCTGGCGCGGTGCGGCACCTATCCAGCGCTCCCTGTGGGCGGGGGATGCAGAAACCGGCGTCACAATCATGAAGATGGACGTAGGTTTAGACACCGGCGACATGCTGCATAAACTGGCGTGCCCTATTACTGCAGACGATACCAGCGCTACGCTGTATGACAAATTAGCAGGCCTCGGTCCGCAAGGGCTTATCGAGACGCTGCAGCAGCTTGCTGACAATACGGCAAAACCTGAGGTTCAGGATGAGGCGCTGGTGACGTATGCTGAAAAACTGAGTAAAGAAGAAGCCCGAATCGACTGGTCCTTGTCTGCCGCTCAACTTGAACGCTGCATCCGCGCCTTTAATCCGTGGCCGATGAGCTGGATGGAGATTGATGAGCAGCCAGTGAAAGTCTGGAAAGCGTCAGTCATTAACGGCAATACGGCTGCTGAACCCGGCACGATTATCGACACCAGCAAGAACGGTATCCAGGTTGCGACTGCAGAAGGGATTCTGAATCTTGAATCGCTGCAACCGGCCGGTAAGAAAGCGATGAGCGCTCAGGATCTTTTAAATTCCCGTCGCGAATGGTTTATCCCGGGCAATCGCCTTGCCTGAACAAACATATGCTTAAGGCCCGGTGTTTCCGGGCATTTTTATTTTTACGGTTATGAAAAAACAAAATCTACGCAGTATGGCGGCTCAGGCCGTTGAGCAGGTTATCGAGCAGGGCCAGTCATTGAGTAATGTCCTGCCTCCCCTGCAACAAAAAGTATCAGATAAAGACAAAGCCCTGCTCCAGGAGCTTTGCTTTGGCGTTCTGCGCACCCTTTCTCAGCTTGAGTGGCTCATCAATAAGCTGATGTCACGCCCAATGACGGGCAAGCAGCGCACCGTTCATTATTTGATCATGGTGGGTTTTTATCAGCTTCTTCATACTCGCATTCCACCTCACGCCGCGCTTGCTGAAACAGTGGAAGGCGCTGTTGCGATAAAACGTCCTCAGTTGAAAGGATTAATCAACGGCGTACTGCGTCAGTTCCAGCGTCAGCAGGATGAGCTTCTGGCTGAATTTGCGCAAAGTGAAACACGTTTTCTCCACCCGGACTGGCTGCTGAATCGTCTTAAAAAAGCGTATCCGAAGCAGTGGCAAAACATTGCCGAAGCGAATAATCAACGCCCGCCGATGTGGTTACGCGTCAATCGCAATCACCACACCCGTGACGCATGGCTGGCATTACTGGAAGACGCTGGAATGAGTGGATTCACGCATGAAACCTATCCGGATGCCGTGCGTTTAGCCTCCGCTGCACCGGTACATGCTTTACCTGGTTTTGATGAAGGCTGGGTGACCGTGCAAGATGCCTCTGCTCAGGGTTGTATGACCTGGCTTGAACCCAAAAATGGTGAGCAGATCCTCGATCTGTGCGCGGCGCCTGGCGGAAAAACGACACACATTCTGGAAGTGGCTCCACAGGCCAGCGTGATGGCAGTGGACGTTGATGAGCAGCGTCTTTCACGCGTCTACGACAACCTCAAGCGCGTGGGCATGAAGGCACAGGTTAAACAAGGCGATGGACGCAAGCCTGCGGAATGGTGTGGTGAAACCCAGTTCGACCGCATTTTGCTGGATGCACCCTGCTCTGCAACAGGCGTAATTCGTCGTCATCCGGACATCAAGTGGCTACGCCGCGATCGTGATATTAAGGAACTTGCCCAACTGCAATCGGACATACTTGACGCAATCTGGCCACATCTTAAACCCGGCGGAACGCTGGTCTATGCAACCTGCTCCGTACTGCCGGAAGAAAACAGCCAGCAAATCGCAGACTTCCTTAAGCGTACCCCGGACGCTACGCTGCGCGATACGGGAACGCCTGAATGCCCAGGACAGCAAAACCTGCCGGGCGCGGAAGAGGGTGATGGCTTCTTTTACGCTAAGCTAATCAAAGAGTGATGTTGAGAACAGGTCACGAGATATGAAGATTATCATTCTGGGCGCAGGACAAGTGGGCGGAACGCTGGCGGAAAACCTGGTTGGCGAAAACAACGACATCACAATCGTTGATACCAACGGCGATCGTCTGCGCATTTTACAGGACAAATTTGACCTTCGCGTTGTGCAGGGTCATGGCTCACACCCACGCGTACTCCGCGAGGCGGGTGCCGACGATGCCGACATGCTCGTTGCGGTGACCAGTTCTGACGAAACCAATATGGTGGCCTGTCAGGTGGCCTACTCGCTTTTCAACACGCCAAACCGAATCGCGCGCATCCGCTCTCCGGACTATGTTCGCGATGCAGAAAAACTGTTTAATTCAGAAGCGGTTCCCATTGATCATCTTATCGCACCGGAACAGCTAGTTATCGACAATATCTATCGTCTGATCGAATATCCAGGCGCACTGCAGGTTGTGAACTTTGCCGAAGGTAAAGTCAGTCTTGCCGTCGTAAAGGCCTATTACGGCGGTCCGTTGATCGGCAACGCGTTGTCCACCATGCGCGAGCACATGCCTCACATTGATACACGCGTCGCCGCCATTTTCCGCCACGACAGGCCTATCCGCCCGCAGGGCTCCACCATTGTCGAAGCAGGGGATGAGGTCTTCTTTATTGCGGCCTCTCAGCATATTCGTGCAGTAATGAGCGAATTGCAGCGTCTCGAAAAGCCTTATAAACGCATTATGCTGGTCGGTGGTGGCAATATCGGTGCGGGTCTCGCGCGAAGGCTTGAAAAAGACTACAGCGTGAAATTGATCGAGCGCGATCAGCAACGTGCTTCTGAGCTGGCGGAAAAACTGCAAAATACGATCGTATTTTATGGCGACGCGTCAGATCAGGAATTACTGGCAGAAGAGCATATTGATCAAGTTGATCTCTTTATTGCCGTCACCAACGATGACGAGGCGAATATTATGTCCGCCATGCTCGCCAAACGTATGGGGGCAAAGAAGGTCATGGTACTTATCCAACGTAAGGCGTATGTCGACCTGGTTCAGGGCAGCGTGATTGATATTGCTATTTCACCGCAGCAGGCGACCATTTCCGCTCTGCTGAGCCATGTACGTAAAGCGGACATTGTCGGCGTTTCATCGCTCCGCCGCGGTGTGGCAGAAGCGATTGAAGCGGTGGCCCATGGAGATGAAACCACCTCTCGCGTTGTGGGCCGCGCCATCGACGAAATTAAGCTGCCGCCGGGCACAATTATCGGTGCCGTCGTGCGTGGAAATGATGTCATGATCGCCAATGATAATTTACGTATTGAGCAAGGCGATCACGTAATTATGTTCCTTACCGATAAAAAATTTATTACCGACGTCGAGCGTTTATTCCAGCCAAGTCCATTCTTCCTTTAATATGTCGGGTGCTCTCAATAGAGCACCTGCACTTTACCCACTTTATTGCTGTGCCTTTTATTTTCATAACGTTTAATTATCCCGAATGGCAATTGGCTAATCATTTGTTAAACTTATAGTCGTCAGCTGGCACAAGGAGAACATAATGAGTTTTATTAAAGAATTTCGCGAATTTGCGATGCGCGGGAACGTGGTGGATTTGGCAGTGGGTGTCATTATTGGTGCGGCATTCGGCAAGATTGTTTCATCATTAGTTGCAGACATCATCATGCCACCTTTAGGGCTGCTAATCGGGGGCATTGATTTCAAACAGTTCGCATTCACGCTGCGTGAAGCACAGGGTGATATCCCGGCAGTAGTAATGCACTACGGCGTGTTTATCCAGAACGTATTTGATTTCGTGATTGTGGCGTTTGCTATTTTTATGGCTATCAAGCTGATCAACAGGCTCAACCGTAAAAAAGAAGAGCCCGCGGCCGCACCAGCACCAACGAAAGAAGAAGTATTGCTGACGGAAATCCGCGATCTGTTAAAAGAGCAGAACAACCGCGTTTAATCAGTAACCAAAAGCAGGAAGGCCAGTGGTAAATAAGCGATTCGCTTGCTTGCCACTGGCCTCCCGGTTACCCCGTTTTGCATGTTTATCTTTGCGCAGATAACTTCCCTTCCCTTTTTTATTCTTTTCAACGCGCTGTCGAAAAAGCGGGTCGTGAAGTAAAGCCTCAATGGCATTGTCTTTAATTTGTCCCTTAGTGTGCTGATAGCGGCTCATAATTTCTCCTGAGCATGGTTTATGACGACGGAAGTCTAGACCCGGGTAGATTAAAAATCAACATCCCCGAGTTTCTCCACTGGCCCCTTGTTCAAGGGCTTCCAGAATTGAGCAATAAATACTGCTGTGGGCCGTTCCGCAACAGGCATCATTAAGCCTTTGCAGAGAACGCTGCATGGTTTGTAGTTCCTGAATACGGGCTTCAACTTCATCAAGCCGGGCCTGCACGATGCTTTTGGATTCCAGGCAGGTGTGATGCTCAGGATCGATGCGGATCGATAGTAACTCGCGGATCGAATCCAGCGTGAAGCCAAGCTGTCGCGCATAGCGTATGAATCTCAGACGCTGCAGATCGTTATCGGTATAAAGCCGAAAGCCACCTTCTGTGCGTACCTCATGATCGATCATTTGCTGCTTTTCGTAATATCGAATAGTGTCCGGCGTTACGTTCGCGAGCTTTGCAAGTTCACCGATACGGTACATCGCTACTCCTCATTTATCTTCTTAAGCAATCTTTCACCGTATTCCCCATGCAGGAATTCCGTGTTCATTCCTGCATGGCGCAGCTTGAGCTCGATCAGCGCAAGCCTGCGGCTAAGTTCTGTATGTCGAGGATCGTCCTGACGGATCCCTTTTAGCAGATCGGCAAGTTCAATAGCCTCTCTGCGCTGCTCAAGCTCAGGAGGAAGGCAGCCGGCATTTTTTAATAAACGATATCCAGCCCGGAGTTCAGGCGCAATATGCAAATCATCTTCCAGTTCCAGAGGTTCGCCGCTTCCGGCAAGATTGTCGAAATCGCCTTTATTTTGGGCATCGCGGATATGGCGTTCTGCCCACTGGTCAAGCAACCACATCATCAGCTCCAGGGGATGAACAAAATTGATACAGGCATTGTAGAGAAATGGGGATACTGCGGATATAAAAAAACCCGCCGAGGCGGGTTTTTTTACGTTACTGCAGATTACTCTGCAGCAGCTTCTGCTTTCTCTGAACGATCAACCAGCTCGATGTAAGCCATCGGCGCGTTGTCGCCTGCACGGAAACCACACTTCAGAATGCGAGTGTAACCACCGGCACGGCTCGCGAAACGCGGGCCCAGTTCGTTAAACAGTTTTGCCACGATCTCGTTATCACGAGTACGGGCGAATGCCAGACGACGATTAGCAACGCTGTCAGTCTTGGCAAGAGTAATCAGCGGCTCAACTACGCGACGCAGCTCTTTCGCTTTAGGCAGGGTCGTCTTGATGATTTCATGACGAACCAGTGAACCTGCCATGTTGCGGAACATAGCCTGGCGATGGCTGCTGTTGCGGTTCAGTTGACGACCACTCTTACGATGGCGCATGACCTTATCCTTCTCAGTAAAACCTTAACCTGTGATCCGGTTACTCGTCAGCAATGCTTGCCGGTGGCCAGTTTTCCAGGCGCATGCCCAGAGACAGACCACGTGAAGCCAGCACGTCTTTAATCTCGGTAAGAGATTTTTTACCCAGGTTCGGCGTTTTCAGCAACTCAACCTCGGTACGCTGTACCAGATCACCGATATAGTGGATAGCTTCTGCCTTGAGGCAGTTAGCAGAGCGGACAGTCAATTCGAGATCGTCAACAGGGCGCAGCAGGATCGGATCGAATTCTGGTTTCTCTTCTTTCACTTCTGGCTGACGTACATCACGTAAGTCAACGAAAGCTTCCAGTTGTTCTGCCAGGATGGTTGCCGCACGACGAATCGCCTCTTCAGGATCGATTGTGCCGTTGGTTTCCATTTCGATGACCAGCTTGTCCAGGTCGGTACGCTGTTCTACACGCGCTGCTTCAACATTGTAGGCAATACGCTCTACAGGGCTGTAGCATGCGTCGACCAGCAGACGGCCGATTGGGCGCTCATCTTCTTCCGAATGAATTCGGGCAGAAGCCGGCACATAACCACGACCGCGCTGAACTTTGATACGCATGCTAATAGCTGCGTTCTCATCGGTCAGGTGGCAGATCACGTGCTGCGGCTTGACGATTTCAACATCACCGTCGTGGGTGATGTCGGCTGCAGTCACAGGGCCAATGCCAGATTTATTCAGAGTAAGAATAACTTCATCTTTACCCTGAACTCTCACCGCCAGCCCTTTCAGGTTGAGCAGGATTTCAAGGATATCTTCCTGAACGCCTTCTTTGGTGCTGTACTCATGAAGTACACCATCAATCTCAACCTCGGTCACCGCGCAACCCGGCATCGATGAGAGCAGAATACGGCGCAGTGCGTTACCCAGAGTATGGCCAAAGCCACGCTCTAAAGGCTCAAGGGTCACCTTGGCGTGCGTCGAACTCACTTGCTCGATATCTACCAGGCGCGGTTTTAGAAACTCTGTCACAGAACCCTGCATTGTGTCCTCTCTTTGGTACTAAGCTTTACTTGGAGTAAAGCTCGACGATCAGGTGTTCGTTAATGTCCGCAGACAGATCAGAACGCTCAGGCTGACGCTTGAACGTACCTTCCATCTTGCCAGCATCAACTTCCAGCCAGGTTGGCTTTTCACGCTGCTCAGCCAGCTCCAGAGCGGCCTTCACGCGAGATTGCTTTTTCGCTTTCTCACGAATGCTAACAACGTCATTCGCTTTAACCTGATAAGAAGCGATGTTAACAACACGACCGTTTACCATGATTGCTTTGTGGCTAACCAGCTGACGTGATTCAGCACGAGTAGCGCCGAAGCCCATACGGTATACAACGTTGTCCAGACGACCTTCCAGCAGAGCCAGCAGGTTTTCACCCGTGTTGCCTTTCAGACGTGCTGCTTCTTTATAGTAGTTACGGAACTGACGCTCCAGCACACCGTACATACGGCGAACTTTTTGCTTTTCACGCAACTGCACACCATAGTCAGACAGACGCGGTTTACGCGCACCGTGCTGGCCAGGAGCTTGTTCAATTTTACACTTGGTATCGATCGCGCGAACGCCAGACTTAAGGAATAAGTCGGTGCCCTCACGACGGCTCAGCTTGAGCTTAGGACCCAAATATCTTGCCATTTTCTATCTCCAACTAACCTAAAAAACGAGCGTTATACGCGACGTTTTTTCGGCGGACGACAACCGTTATGAGGGATCGGAGTCACATCAGTAATATTAGTGATGCGGAAACCAGCGGCGTTCAGAGCGCGAACAGTAGATTCACGACCCGGACCCGGACCTTTAACCATAACTTCCAGATTCTTGATGCCGTATTCTTTTACGGCTTCAGCGCAACGCTCTGCTGCAACCTGAGCTGCGAACGGAGTGGATTTGCGAGAACCACGGAAACCGGAACCACCGGCTGTTGCCCAACCCAATGCGTTACCCTGACGATCAGTAATAGTAACGATGGTGTTGTTGAAAGAAGCATGGATATGAGCCACGCCGTCAGAGACTTGTTTTCTTACACGTTTACGTGCACGAACTGGTGCCTTTGCCATTATTCAATCACCCCGATTATTTCTTGATCGGTTTGCGCGGACCCTTACGGGTACGTGCGTTGGTCTTAGTACGCTGACCGCGCACTGGCAGACCACGACGATGACGCAAACCGCGATAGCAACCAAGATCCATCAGGCGCTTGATGCTCATGCTGATTTCACGGCGCAGATCACCTTCAACGACAAATTTGGCAACTTCGTCACGCAGCGTGTCGATTTGTCCTTCAGACAGCTCACTGATCTTAACATCTTCAGCGATACCCGCTGCAGCCAGGATGGCTTTAGAACGGGTCTTGCCGATGCCGTAGATCGAAGTTAATGCGATCACAGCATGTTTCTGATCAGGAATGTTAATGCCTGCTATACGGGCCACTATGCACTCCTACTATTTAATATGTACGCACCATGCTGAAAAGCCCGTTTTCAGGATACTCAAATGGAAACGTACAGACATACAAAAGATTGGCTGGCTAATCTAGCCAGCTCAACCCAACTTTGCAAGAAAAATATGCGAAATAATCAGCCTTGGCGCTGTTTATGCTTCGGCTCGGCACTGCAAATCACACGGATGACACCATCACGCTTAACGATTTTGCAGTTACGGCATAATTTCTTGACGGAAGCACGAACTTTCATTTTTACTCTCCGTAACTTCTCAGGCGACCAATTAGCGGCCGTAGCCTTTCAGGTTCGCCTTCTTCAATGCAGACTCATACTGACTGGACATCATCAGAGTTTGCACTTGAGCCATAAAGTCCATAATCACGACAACAACGATAAGCAGTGAGGTCCCACCGAAGTAGAACGGTACTTTCATTGCATCACGCATGAACTCCGGGATCAGGCAGATAAAAGTAATATAAAGCGCACCAACCAAAGTCAGGCGGGTCATTACTTTATCGATATACTTCGCCGTTTGCTCTCCCGGACGAATTCCTGGTACAAATGCACCGGACTTCTTCAGGTTATCTGCTGTTTCACGCGGGTTGAAGACCAACGCCGTGTAGAAGAAACAGAAGAAGATGATCGCAGACGCATAGAGTAACACATAAAGTGGTTGCCCAGGCTGCAAATACAGCGAAATTGTTGTCAGCCAGTTCCAACCAGTACCGCCCCCGAACCATGACGCGATGGTTGCCGGGAACAGAATAATACTGGAAGCGAAGATAGCCGGGATAACCCCCGCCATATTCACTTTCAGCGGTAAATGTGTGCTCTGTGCAGCATAGACACGACGACCTTGCTGACGTTTAGCGTAGTTCACCACAATGCGGCGTTGACCACGTTCAACGAAGACAACAAAGAACGTCACTGCAAATACTAATACTGCAACCAACAGCAACAGGAGGAAGTGCAGGTCGCCTTGACGCGCTTGCTCGATAGTATGGGCGATGGCCGGCGGGAGTCCCGCAACGATACCGGCGAAGATAATGATTGAGATACCGTTACCGATACCACGCTCAGTAATCTGTTCGCCGAGCCACATCAGGAACATAGTCCCTGTGACCAGACTAACAACAGCGGTGAAATAGAATGCAAAGCCTGGGTTTAATACCAGGCCCTGCATACCAGGCATATTCGGCAGACCGGTAGCAATACCGATCGACTGGAATATTGCCAGCACCAGAGTACCGTAACGGGTGTACTGACTAATCTTACGACGTCCAGACTCCCCTTCTTTCTTCAGCTCTGCCAGGGCCGGATGAACGACCGTCAGCAGCTGGATAATAATAGATGCCGAAATGTACGGCATAATACCCAGTGCAAAGATAGAAGCACGGCTGAGAGCACCACCAGAGAACATGTTGAACATTTCAATGATGGTGCCTCGCTGTTGCTCAAGCAGTTTGGCAAGTACAGCGGCATCGATACCAGGGATCGGAATAAAAGAGCCAATACGGAACACAATCAGCGCGCCGATAACAAACAGCAGTCTGCGTTTCAGCTCGCCAAATCCACCTTTGGCACTTTGAAAATCTAATCCCGGTTGCTTAGCCATCTGCTACTTATTCCTCAATTTTACCGCCAGCAGCTTCGATAGCAGCACGAGCACCTTTAGTAACACGCAGGCCACGAACAGTTACCGGAGTAGAAACTTCACCAGACAGGATCACTTTCGCGAACTCGATCTGAATACCGATAATGTTAGCCGCTTTCAGCGTGTTCAGGTCTACAACGCCGCCTTCAACTTTCGCCAGGTCAGACAGACGGATTTCCGCTGTGATCGCTGCTTTGCGAGAGGTGAAGCCGAACTTCGGCAGACGACGGTACAGTGGCATCTGGCCACCCTCGAAACCGCGACGTACGCCACCGCCAGAACGAGAGTTCTGACCTTTGTGACCACGACCACCGGTTTTGCCGAGGCCAGAACCGATACCACGACCCAGGCGTTTACCCGCCTTTTTAGAGCCTTCGGCCGGAGACAGAGTATTTAAACGCATCTCTTACTCCTCAACTTTAACCATGAAGTAAACCGCGTTGACCATACCACGAACAGCAGGAGTATCCTCGCGCTCAACGGTATGACCAATACGACGCAGACCCAGGCCAAGCAGCGTTGCCTTGTGTTTCGGCAGACGACCGATTGCACTGCGGGTTTGAGTGATTTTAATAGTCTTTGCCATGGTCAATTACCCCAGAATTTCTTCAACGGATTTACCACGCTTGGCAGCGACCATTTCTGGAGAATTCATATTTTCCAGGCCATCAATAGTTGCACGAACCACGTTGATCGGGTTGGTGGAACCATATGCTTTAGCCAGTACGTTATGAACCCCAGCAACTTCCAGAACGGCGCGCATTGCACCACCGGCGATGATACCGGTACCTTCTGAAGCTGGCTGCATGAATACACGAGAACCCGTGTGAACACCTTTAACTGGGTGCTGCAGGGTGCCGTTGTTCAGCGCGACGTTAATCATATTGCGACGGGCTTTTTCCATCGCTTTCTGGATCGCTGCTGGAACTTCACGCGCTTTACCGTAACCAAAACCAACGCGACCATTACCATCACCCACTACAGTCAGAGCTGTGAAGGAGAAAATACGACCACCTTTAACGGTTTTAGATACGCGGTTTACCGCGATCAGCTTTTCCTGCAGTTCGCCAGCCTGTTTTTCGATGTGAGCCATCTTACACCTCTACCTTAGAACTGAAGGCCAGCTTCACGGGCAGCATCTGCCAGTGCCTGGACACGACCATGATATTGGAACCCGGAACGGTCAAAGGAAACATTGCTGATGCCTTTTTCCAGAGCGCGTTCTGCAACAGCTTTACCTACAGCTGCAGCGGCGTCTTTGTTACCGGTGTACTTCAATTGTTCTGAGATAGCTTTTTCTACAGTAGAAGCAGCTACCAGAACTTCAGAACCGTTCGGTGCAATTACCTGTGCGTAAATATGACGCGGGGTACGATGTACCACCAGGCGAGTTGCACCCAGCTCTTTGAGCTTGCGGCGTGCGCGGGTCGCACGACGGATACGAGCAGATTTCTTATCCATAGTGTTACCTTACTTCTTCTTAGCCTCTTTGGTACGCACGACTTCGTCGGCGTAACGAACACCCTTGCCTTTGTAAGGCTCAGGACGACGGTAGGCGCGCAGATCTGCTGCAACCTGGCCGATCAGCTGTTTATCAGCGCCTTTCAGCACGATTTCAGTTTGAGTCGGACATTCTGCAGTGATACCGGCCGGCAGCGGATGCTCAACAGGGTGTGAGAAGCCCAGAGACAGGCCTACTGCATTCCCTTTGATAGCTGCACGATAACCTACACCAACCAGCTGAAGCTTTTTAGTGAAGCCTTCGGTAACACCAACAACCATTGAGTTCAGCAGGGCACGCGCGGTACCAGCCTGAGCCCATCCATCCACGAAACCATCACGTGGACCGAAGGTCAGAGCGTTATCTGCATGTTTAACTTCAACAGCTTTGTTGAGGGTACGAGTCAGCTCGCCGTTTTTACCTTTGATCGTAATAACCTGACCGTCGATTTTTACATCAACGCCGGCAGGAATAACGACCGGTGCTTTAGCAACACGAGACATTCTTTCCTCCGATTAGGCTACGTAGCAGATAATTTCGCCACCAAGACCAGCCTGGCGCGCTGCACGATCAGTCATAACACCTTTAGAGGTAGAAACAACTGCGATACCAAGGCCAGCCATAACTTTTGGCAGCTCATCTTTTTTCTTATAGATGCGCAGGCCTGGGCGGCTGACACGCTGAATGCTTTCTACAACAGCTTTACCCTGGAAATACTTGAGAGTAAGTTCCAGTTCCGGCTTGGTGTCGCCTTCAACTTTAAAATCTTCGATAAAACCTTCTTCCTTCAGCACGTTGGCAATTGCCACTTTCAGCTTGGCGGAAGGCATGGTGACCGCAACTTTGTTCGCGGCCTGACCGTTACGGATACGGGTCAGCATATCCGCGATCGGATCTTGCATGCTCATCTGTCTTTACTCCCGTGATTCAATTGGTAATTACCAGCTAGCCTTTTTCAAGCCTGGCACTTCACCGCGCATGGCGGCTTCACGCAGTTTGATACGGCTCAACCCAAACTTGCCCACATAACCATGTGGACGACCTGTTTGACGACAGCGGTTACGCTGACGAGACGGGCTGGAATCACGCGGCAGAGACTGCAGCTTGAGAACCGCATTCCAACGATCTTCGTCGGAAGCGTTCACATCAGAAATGATCGCTTTCAGTTCAGCGCGTTTAGCGAAGAATTTATCAGCTAAAGCTACGCGCTTTACTTCGCGTGCTTTCATTGATTGCTTAGCCATTCAGTAACCCTACCTTACTTGCGGAACGGGAAGTCAAAGGCAGCCAGCAGAGCACGGCCTTCTTCGTCAGATTTCGCAGTAGTGGTAATGGTAATATCCAAACCACGCACGCGGTCGACTTTATCGTAGTCGATTTCTGGGAAGATGATCTGCTCACGGACACCCATGCTGTAGTTACCACGACCGTCGAAAGACTTCGCGGACAGGCCACGGAAGTCACGGATACGTGGAACAGCAATAGTGATCAGGCGCTCAAAGAACTCCCACATGCGTTCGCCACGCAGAGTTACTTTACAGCCGATCGGATAGCCCTGACGGATTTTGAAGCCTGCAACAGATTTGCGTGCTTTGGTGATCAGCGGTTTTTGACCGGAGATTGCTGTCAGATCAGCTGCTGCGTTATCCAGCAGTTTCTTGTCAGCGATCGCTTCACCAACACCCATGTTCAGGGTGATCTTCTCGACCCGAGGGACTTGCATGACAGAATTGTAGTTAAACTCGGTCATGAGTTTCTTAACTACTTCGTCTTTGTAGTAATCATGCAGTTTCGCCATCGTACTACTCCAAATTACTTGATAGTTTCGCTGTTAGACTTGAAGAAACGGACTTTTTTGCCGTCTTCGAATCTAAAGCCTACACGGTCAGCCTTGCCGGTAGCCGCATTGAAGATTGCAACGTTAGAAACCTGAATAGCAGCTTCTTTTTCAACGATGCCGCCTGGTTGGTTCAGGGCCGGAACCGGCTTCTGATGTTTCTTAACCAGGTTGATACCTTCAACGACAAGTTTGCCGGAAGACAGAACATTTTTTACTTTACCGCGTTTACCTTTATCTTTACCGGTTAACACGATAACTTCGTCATCACGACGGATTTTCGCTGCCATGATTCGCTCCTTAGAGTACTTCTGGTGCCAGAGAGATAATTTTCATGAACTTCTCAGTACGAAGTTCACGAGTTACCGGCCCAAAGATACGCGTGCCGATAGGCTGCTCGCTGTTATTGTTTAAAATAACGCATGCATTACCATCGAAGCGAATGACAGAACCGTCAGGGCGACGAACACCCTTCTTGGTGCGCACCACTACCGCCTTCAGCACATCACCTTTTTTGACCTTACCACGTGGAATTGCTTCCTTGATGGTGATCTTGATGATGTCGCCTACGCCTGCGTAGCGACGGTGCGAGCCACCCAGAACCTTGATACACATTACGCGACGTGCACCGGAGTTGTCGGCGACGTTCAGCATAGTCTGTTCTTGGATCATTTTAGTGCTCCGCTAATGTCAACTACTACCTGAGACTCTAAAATCAGAGCCGTTAAAAAGCCCCATATCGAGGGCGCGGCATTATAACACCGCTTCTGCAATATGGGTAGAAAAAATAAACGGCTCATCGCTGAGCCGTTTATTCGTATTGAGAAGGCGTACTGTATTACAGAACCGCTTTCTCTACAACGCGAACCAGCGTCCAGGACTTAGTCTTGGACAGTGGACGGCATTCACGGATTTCAACCTTGTCGCCGATACCACATTCGTTGTTCTCGTCATGTACGTGCAGTTTGGTCGTACGCTTGATGAATTTACCGTAGATCGGGTGTTTCACAATACGTTCGATAGCTACAACAATGGATTTCTCCATTTTGTCGCTAACAACACGACCTTGCAGAGTACGGATTTTATCGGTCATTACGCACCCGCCTTCTGAGTCAGTAAAGTCTTAACGCGTGCAACATTGCGACGCACTTGCTTCAGCAGGTGAGTCTGTTGCAGCTGGCCACTTGCAGCCTGCATACGCAGGTTGAACTGCTCACGCAGCAGGTTCAGCAGCTCAGCGTTCAGCTCTTCAACGCTTTTTTCACGCAGCTCTTTTGCTTTCATTACATCACCGTCTTAGTTACAAAGGTGGTTTTGATAGGCAGTTTCGCTGCTGCCAGGCCGAAGGCTTCACGGGCCAGCTCTTCCGGAACACCGTCCATTTCATAAAGGACTTTGCCCGGTTGGATCAAGGCAACCCAGTACTCCACGTTACCTTTACCTTTACCCATACGAACTTCCAGCGGCTTCTCGGTGATCGGTTTGTCCGGGAATACACGGATCCAGATCTTACCTTGACGCTTAACTGCACGGGTCATTGCACGACGTGCTGCTTCGATCTGACGTGCAGTCAGACGACCACGGCCAACAGCTTTCAGACCGAAAGTGCCGAAGCTAACATCCGTACCCTGCGCCAGACCACGGTTGCGGCCTTTGTGCACTTTACGGAATTTTGTACGCTTTGGTTGTAACATCAGCGACGCTCCTTATTTACGGCCTTTACGCTGCTGCTTTTTAGGTTGAGCAGCCGGTTTTTCCGGTTGTTCAACAGCAGCCATACCACCCAGGATCTCACCTTTGAAGATCCATACCTTAACGCCGATTACACCGTAAGTGGTGTGCGCTTCAGAGGTGTTGTAGTCGATGTCAGCACGCAGAGTGTGCAGCGGTACGCGACCTTCACGGTACCATTCGGTACGTGCGATTTCCGCGCCGCCCAGACGGCCGCTAACTTCAACTTTGATACCCTTAGCGCCCAGACGCATTGCGTTCTGTACAGCACGCTTCATAGCACGACGGAACATAACACGACGTTCCAGCTGAGAAGTGATGCTGTCAGCAACCAATTTAGCGTCCAGTTCAGGCTTACGAACTTCAGCGATATTAATCTGTGCAGGAACGCCAGCGATATCCGCTACGACCTTGCGCAGTTTTTCTACGTCTTCGCCTTTCTTACCGATAACGATGCCAGGACGAGCAGTGTGAATAGTCACACGGATGCTCTTAGCTGGACGCTCGATAACGATACGAGATACAGACGCTTTAGCCAGTTCCTTAGTCAGGTACTGACGTACTTTAAAATCGCTGTCCAGGTTGTCAGCGAATTCTTTGGTGTTCGCAAACCAGGTAGAGTTCCATGGTTTTACAATACCCAGGCGAATACCATTAGGATGTACTTTCTGACCCATTGCTAGTCTCCAGAGTCTCAGCGATCGGACACAACCACAGTAATGTGGCTGGTGCGCTTCAGGATGCGATCTGCACGACCTTTCGCACGCGGCATAATGCGCTTCATGCTTGGGCCTTCATCTACGAAAATTTTCGCGACTTTCAGATCGTCGATGTCAGCGCCATCGTTGTGTTCAGCGTTAGCAATGGCAGATTCCAGTACTTTCTTGACCAATACCGCAGCTTTCTTGTTGGTATAGGTCAGGATGTCCAGGGCCTGCGACACTTTCTTACCGCGAATCAGGTCAGCAACAAGGCGAACCTTCTGTGCAGAAGAACGAGCATGGCGATGTTGAGCTAAAGTTTCCATCTCTTCCTCCTACCTTATTTCTTCTTCGCTTTTTTATCAGCAGCGTGGCCGCGATAAGTACGAGTCGGTGCGAATTCACCCAGTTTGTGACCAACCATTTCGTCGGTAACAAAGACTGGAACGTGCTGACGACCATTATGGACAGCGATGGTCAAACCGATCATGTTAGGAAAGATCGTTGAACGACGGGACCAAGTGCGCAGGGGCTTCTTGTCTCCGCTTTCCACCGCTTTCTCTACCTTCTTCAGCAAGTGCAGGTCAATAAAAGGACCTTTCTTGAGAGAACGTGGCATGGCTTATCCTCTAAAATTATTTGCTACGGCGACGTACGATAAATTTATCAGTACGCTTGTTGCTGCGGGTCTTCTTACCTTTGGTCTGAACGCCCCACGGAGTTACCGGGTGCTTACCAAAGTTACGACCTTCACCACCACCATGTGGGTGATCGACTGGGTTCATCGCAGTACCGCGAACGGTAGGACGAACACCACGCCAGCGTGCAGCACCAGCTTTACCCAGAACGCGCAGCATATGCTCAGCATTGCCAACTTCGCCCAGAGTAGCGCGGCAGTCTGCTTCGACTTTACGCATTTCACCAGAACGCAGACGCAGGGTGACATAAGCACCATCACGCGCAACGATCTGAACGTAAGTACCAGCGGAACGTGCCAGCTGACCGCCTTTACCTGGTTTCATTTCTACGTTATGAACAGTAGAACCAACCGGGATATTGCGCATCGGCAGGGTGTTGCCTGCTTTGATTGCAGCATCAACGCCAGACTGAATCTGGTCGCCAGCTTTCAGGCCTTTAGGGGCCAGGATGTAACGGCGCTCGCCGTCTTTGTACAGAACCAGCGCGATGTTCGCGGAACGGTTCGGATCGTACTCAAGACGCTCAACAACTGCTGGGATACCGTCTTTGTTGCGTTTGAAGTCAACAATACGATAAGCCTGCTTGTGGCCACCACCGATGTGACGAGTGGTGATACGGCCATTGTTGTTACGACCACCGGATTTGCTGTTTTTTTCCAGCAACGGAGCAAAAGGTTTGCCCTTGTGCAGCTCAGGGTTAACCACTTTAACTACGTGGCGACGACCCGGAGATGTCGGTTTACATTTAACAACTGCCATTGTATTACTCCTCCGACTTACTCAGCGCCGCCAACGAAGTCCAGATTCTGGCCTTCTTTCAGGGTGACGTAAGCTTTTTTCCAGTCGCTACGACGACCGATACGCTGTCCGTGACGTTTAACTTTCCCTTTAACTACCAGGGTGTTAACGACTTCGACTTCGACTTCAAACAGTTTCTGCACAGCAGCTTTGATCTCTGCTTTGGTCGCGTCTTTAGCAACTTTGAGAACGATGGTGTTTGTTTTTTCCATCGCAGTAGACGCTTTTTCAGAAACGTGCGGTGCGCGAAGCACCTTCAGCAGACGTTCTTCACGAATCATGCCAGCATCTCCTCAACTTGCTTAACAGCATCAGCAGTCATTACGACTTTGTCGAAGGCGATCAGGCTAACCGGGTCGATACCAGTCGCATCGCGTACGTCAACCTTGTGCAGGTTACGTGCGGCCAGGAACAGGTTCTCGTCCAGCTCACCGGTGATGATCAGCACATCTTCCAGAGCCATGTCTTTCAGTTTCTGTGCCAGCAGCTTAGTTTTAGGCGCTTCAACAGAGAACTTCTCGACAACGATCAGACGATCCTGACGTACCAGTTCGGACAGGATGCTTTTCAGCGCGCCGCGGTACATCTTTTTGTTAACTTTTTGACTGTGGTCCTGTGGACGCGCAGCGAAGGTCACGCCACCTGAACGCCAGATCGGGCTCTTGATAGAACCTGAACGCGCACGGCCGGTACCTTTCTGGCGCCATGGCTTTTTGCCAGAACCAGTTACTTCAGCACGAGTCTTCTGAGCACGAGTACCCTGACGAGCACCAGCTGCATAAGCAACAACAACCTGGTGAACCAGCGCTTCGTTGAAATCACGACCGAAGGTAGTTTCGGAAACAGTCAGCGCGCTCTGCGCGTCTTTCAATACTAATTCCATTGCTATCCCCTTACGCCTTCACAGCTGGTTTAACGATCAGGTCGCTACCGGTTGCACCCGGGACCGCACCTTTAACCAGCAGCAGGTTGCGCTCAGCGTCAACACGTACTACGTCCAGGCTCTGAACGGTTACACGTTCGTTACCCAGCTGACCTGCCATTTTCTTGCCTTTGAACACTTTGCCCGGAGTCTGGTTCTGACCGATAGAACCCGGAACGCGGTGAGACAAGGAGTTACCGTGAGTAGCGTCCTGGGTACGGAAGTTCCAGCGCTTAACGGTACCAGCAAAACCTTTACCTTTAGAGGTACCGGTTACGTCAACTTTTTTAACGTCAGCAAACAGCTCAACGCTAATGTCCTGACCTACGGTGAACTCTTCGCCTTCAGCAAGACGGAATTCCCACAGACCACGGCCAGCTTCTACGCCAGCTTTAGCGAAGTGACCCGCTTCTGGTTTGGTTACACGGTTAGCTTTTTTAGCACCAGTGGTAACCTGAATAGCGCGGTAGCCATCGTTAGCCAGATCTTTAACCTGAGTAACGCGGTTTGCTTCAACTTCGATTACGGTTACTGGGATAGAAACGCCATCTTCAGTGAAGATGCGGGTCATACCCACTTTTTTACCGACTAAACCAATCATTGTTTCAACCTCTCAATCGCTCGATGACCTGATTAACCCAGGCTGATCTGCACGTCTACACCGGCAGCCAGATCCAGACGCATCAGAGCATCAACGGTTTTCTCAGTTGGCTCAACGATGTCAACCAGACGCTTGTGAGTGCGGATTTCGTACTGATCGCGCGCGTCTTTGTTGACGTGCGGGGAGATCAGAACGGTGAAGCGCTCTTTGCGGGTCGGCAGCGGGATCGGACCACGGACTTGCGCACCAGTGCGCTTAGCAGTCTCGACGATTTCCGCGGTTGATTGATCGATCAGACGATGATCAAACGCTTTAAGGCGGATACGGATTCTTTGGTTCTGCATGAGACCAGAGCTCCAATTATTTTATAAACGAAAATGATTACTCCTCAAACCCATTACGATTGATGGGAGAGTGTAACCGTTCTTACGTAGCTCCCCAATTGGGAGCATTGTTGAGTAACAAAATGAGCTACTCTGGTTCTGATTGAACCCGCCGTCAATTACGACAAGCCCGCGCATTATACGTATTTGCCGCATTATTGCAAGCTAACTGTGTCGATAATAATCAACCACGGGTTAGCCGGGCTTACTTACTGTCAATTTCTGCCATCGCCTGCTTTACCCGCGCCTCAAGCGAGGTGTTATCATGCTGCCTGTTGTAAGTAGATACATCTTCATCAGCCTCGTCCTCGTCTGTTTGAGCAGCGGCCGAGTCAGCCTCCTCCTCATTCTCTTCAGGCACAGGTTCCGGCAGCGGCTTTTGTTTATAGATGAAATGCTCCTTCGAAAGGACATAATGTTGTGCTGCTGGAGTGATTGACGGCGAGCACAAGAGCCAGTTGCGCACGTAATAGCCCGCCAGAATAAAGAGGAAAAGATAGCCGATGCTGCCGATAAACATGAGTGCGAGGCGAACTAGCGTGCGACGCTGGTGCCCCGGCGCAGGCTCAAAAGCCACCTGCCGGGCCGAGCAATAGAGTCTGAACATCATTTCGTCTCCTGTTCCCGAAGCAATTCGGGGCTTTCACCCAATGCCTGCCAAAGCCGTATCAGCGTCCCCTGGCCGATCATGCCGTCGGTTACCAGGTGGTTTTGAGACTGAAACTGGCGTACCTTTTCGGTGAGCAGCCCCGTCCATTCACCAGTATTCTCGGCCTCGGTATTCAGCACGCGGCTAAGCATGATATCCAGCCATAGAATGTCGTCGACGCTGCTTTTACGGGTAATCATAGACTTGCCGTCGGGAGACAGTTTCCACATTAAGGTGTAATGCCCGCGCCAGACCTCGTTAAACCAATCCTTTCTGAGGCGCCAGGTTTTTTGCCCCGACAATGCAATAAGCTCGCTGTCGCTTACGCCGATAATCACCACCGGTACGTTCTTTTCAGCAACGTGCAGCTGCGCAATCCACGGAACCCCCAGTTTCTCCAGCGCCTCCTGCGTCGAAGTACCCGACAGGCAGGTTAAATTTGCACGGTAGGCCTGATCGCACCACGCTTCTCCCTTTTCGGCATCGTAGCCCCAGACGTGATACAAAAGTCCCATCGCATCCTGAGTCGACATGATCTCATCTGTCAGATCGACCTGGCTGGCGTCAGCATGCGAAGGCAAAACCAGAAACGGCGATGAAAATGCCGGAAACCAGTGGGATAAGGTATTGGCAGAAGACCAGCCTACGGCCATCCCCGCAGTAGCCAGCAGAACGAATGTAAAGAAACACGCCAGACGATTACGACGTGCGGGTAAACAACGGAGTACCGCTCGTTGTGCATCCTGGGTTATCTCCAGCGGAAACGCTGCATCAGGGGGTATAACCTGGCGAAGACACCATCCGGCTCTTGCCAACAGACGAAGATTTCCCCTACTTACGCTGGCGATCCGGTTAATAAACGACACCGGTAACAGAGAATCTATACCAGCATGACAGACGATAACGTGCTCACTCTCCTCCCGAGTGGGTTGAGGGATAGACAACCACACAGGCTGTCTGCATACCGCTTGACGACGCTGCCGGGGGGTAAACGCTCCCAACGTAACGAAACGTGCGCCAGGAAAAATAGCCTTAACCTGCTGGACCGTGCTAGCAAAATGCGTGAGGCAATGACAATTGTCGAGAACAATCAGAAGCGCTCCTTCCGATCCGGTATGCAATTCGCTCAGAAGGCTGGGCCACGCCGCAGTAACCGGAAGTAACCGTCCAATCAGATTGCAGTCGGCCTCGCTGTCATAAATCACCGTCCATTCCTGTCGGTATCCGCTAACGTTGACGGGAGTAAGCATCAGCGCACGTCCGGCAAAAGACCTCGCCATAGCCAATCCAATAGTGGTTTTCCCTGCGCCGCTTATCCCTTCGATGGCGAGCCACGCCTCGTGTTGCAGGGTTTCGAGACCATAAGAAATAACATGTTTCTGCCGAGGAGTAAGAATATTATTTATTTCATCCATGAATAATCACATAATTGTATATTATCGTTTTCCTAAAATGACTGTCAGCAAAGTAAATATCTTGCCGCCTCACCGGCGCAATTATATTATCCAGCATATTAACAGTGAAGCAGAATTACGCCACAGCATTTTAATAAAGTCATCATGATTACAAAGAACATATTCCTGAAGCATGAGCAGCTTTTACAGCATACATTTGTTTTATTAATATTCATCAGCATCATGATCACATTTAGTTCAATTTATATTTCGTATAGTAAATGGCATAATAATCGACAATTAGCGCAAGAGTCGCAGATTGCCTTGCCGTTTTTACGTACGCCCTCTACACAGGCCTGGCGTCTCTCCGCGCAGCCTGCGGCAGTTTTCCAGCCTGCCGCAACGAAAAGTCACTTAGATGTTTTTTTATCAGAGGTAATATTGAGCGGAATTATATTTAGCTCTCACAATGACGCCTCACGAGCTATCCTCAAAGAAGGATCGCAGCAGAATATTTATGCGATAAATCAGTCGCTACGTTCGGAGCCATCAGTACACATCGTTGCGATTACGAAAAATCAGGTAATTTTTTCTCGTGCAGGAAAGATAAAGCAATTATCGCTGCTGGAATCCGCATCTCTCGAGAACCTGGCGCGCGCCTCAACGCCTGCATTGACTGATAATCCACACTCTAATACGCAGTTCCAGGATGTTAAGGAAAACTAAATGGAGCGAATTACGCCCCGCTTTCTTTTAAAGAGCATTTCACTCGTACTGTTGATCTCCCTATGCGGCCAACCGGCGCAGGCTGCCAATTACACGGCCAATTTTAACGACGCGGATATCCGTTCTTTTGTCGATGTCGTCGGGCAAAACATCGGTAAAACCATTCTTATAGATCCCGATGTGAAAGCCACCATCTCAATCAGAAGCGCCGATACCTTCAATGAAGCCGAGTATTATCAATTTTTCTTGAGCGTCCTCGATCTGTATGGATTCTCTATCATCACGCTCGATAACGGTTTTTTAAAGGTCGTACGTTCGGAAAAGGTCAAAGCGCTGCCCGGCAGGCTTTCGTCTAGCGACCGACCAGGTCAGGGCGATGAATTAGTGACACGCATTGTGCCGCTGGAAAATGTTCCTGCACGCGCGCTCTCACCTCTTCTTCGCCAGATGCTCGAAGGCGGTAAAGTGGGTAATGTGGTTCATTATGAACCATCGAATGTACTCATCATCACCGGTAAAGCATCTACCGTTAATCGTCTGTTTGAGGTCGTAAAGCGGGTAGATGTCATGGGCAGCGAGAAAGAACAAATAATCCCCCTTCGCTATGCCTCCGCTGTCGACCTGGCAGACGTGTTAAACGATCTATCGCGCGAGAGCGGCAAAGAGACCAGACCCGCCACGTTACAGGCACGTATTGTTGCCGACAAACGCAGCAATACCCTTATCATCAGCGGCTCTGACCGTGCATGTGCGCGTATCTCGCAACTGGTTTCCAGACTGGATCGCGAAGAACAGGGACAGGGGAATACCCGCGTCTGGTATCTGAAGTATGCCAAAGCCGAGAAGCTGGTCGAGGTACTGACCGGCATTTCACAAAAGCTAAAAGAGGATAAAAGCGCAGCGGGAAAAACGGCCGACAGCAATACCTCCGTTTCTATAACTGCGGATGAGCAGACCAACTCGCTGGTAATCACGGCCAATCAGAGCATACTGCAGCAGCTGGCGCCGGTCATTGAGAAACTGGATATCCGCCGCGCTCAGGTTCTTGTCGAAGCGATTATCGTTGAAGTACAGGACGGGAAAGGAATGAACCTTGGCGTGCAATGGGCGAATAAAAACGTCGGTGCCCAGCAGTTCAGCAATTCGGGCCTGCCGATATTTAACGCCGCGCAGGGGATCGATGAATTTAAAAAACAGGGTGGTATTACCAGCGATAACCCCGCTTACAATCTCTTCAGCAACTATAGCGGCCTGGCAGCTGGCTTCTTCAACGGCGACTGGGCAGTGCTCCTTACTGCGCTGAGCTCCGATAATAAGAACGATATTTTATCCACGCCGAGCATTGTCACTCTGGATAACAAAGAAGCCTCCTTCAACGTCGGTCAGGATGTGCCGGTGCTTTCTGGCTCACAAACCACCTCCGGCGATAACGTGTTCAACACGGTTGAACGTAAAACGGTGGGCACCAAGCTGAAGGTAACACCACAAATCAACGAAGGCGATGCCGTACTGATGGAGATTGAGCAGGAGGTATCAAGCGTTGACTCCTCCGCAAACTCGTCATCGCTCGGCCCAACCTTTAATACGCGTACTATCCAGAACGCGGTTCTGGTGAAAAGCGGCGAAACGGTGGTGCTTGGCGGCTTGATGGATGATGCCAGTAAGCAAGAAGTCTCTAAGGTCCCGCTGCTGGGCGACATCCCGTTGATTGGACAGTTGTTCCGTTATACCTCCAATGAAAAGAGCAAACGCAATCTGATGGTGTTTATCCGTCCTACCATCATTCGCAGTGACGATGTGTATCGTTCGCTCTCGCAAGAGAAATACTCACGCTTCAGCGATCTGCAAAAAGAACGGAAGACAAAACGTGACGGCACACTGCCAGGCGTCGATGATATTGAGCAGCTAGATAGCCACATTTTCGACAAACCGGCTAACCCGCGCACCAGCAATCCTTTTAGCGGCCCGGACGAAAAATGACACAGCTCACCTGGCGAAAGGCGCAGCAGCAGGGAGTCGTTATCCATCACGGCGAGCTGATCTATGCCGATGATACGCAGTTAGAGCCGCTACTGGACGCCGCCACTTCTGGGGTGGAATGTCGAACATTCACTCGCCTGTCACCGCAGCAGTTTGAAGAGAGACTGGAGCAGATTTTCCAACAGGACAGTGGTACCGCCCAGCTGATCGCTGAAGATCTCAATAACTCGGACGACCTTAATGCACTCTCGGAGGAGATACCTACAAACGAAGACCTCCTCAATGAAGAGTCTGACGCGCCCGTAATCCGGCTTATCAACGCCGTACTGGGCGAAGCAATTAAAGAACATGCTTCCGATATCCACATCGAAGTGTTTGAAAAGACAATGAGCATTCGCTTTCGTGTGGACGGCGTCTTGCATCCCGTTGTTCAGCCTAATAAAAAACTAGCCTCGCTGCTCATCTCGCGCATTAAGGTGATGGCGAAACTGGATATCGCCGAGAAACGTTTGCCTCAGGACGGGCGTATCACACTAAAGATTGGTCATCGTAACATTGACGTCCGAGTCTCAACCCTCCCCTCTCAGCACGGTGAACGCGTGGTGCTTCGCCTGCTGGATAAAAGCAGCCTGCGGCTTTCCATCGACAGGCTGGATATGTCGCCCGACGATGCCGACAATCTTAAACGCCTGATCGCCCTGCCGCACGGCATAATCCTGGTCACCGGGCCGACGGGCTCAGGTAAGAGCACCACGCTCTACGCCATCCTCTCCGCACTGAATAATCCGGGGCGCAATATTCTCACGGTTGAAGATCCAATCGAATACGAACTGGAGGGTATTGGTCAGACGCAGGTGAACAGCCGTGTGGATATGTCTTTTGCCCGCGGGCTTCGCGCCATCCTGCGTCAGGATCCGGATGTGGTGATGGTGGGTGAGATACGCGATGGTGAAACTGCCCAGATTGCAGTACAGGCCTCGCTGACAGGCCACCTTGTCTTATCGACGTTACACACCAATAGCGCCGCAGGTGCAATCACCCGCCTGCGGGATATGAACATTGAGCCGTTTTTACTCTCCTCCTCGCTGGTGGGCATTATTGCGCAGCGGCTGGTGCGGCGACTGTGCCCGCATTGTAAAACGTCGCATCCCCTCACTGATGCACAGCGGGCACTGCTGCAGGCGCAAGGGGCTAACGCCAGGCAACTCTGGCAAGCAAAGGGGTGTCCGGCCTGCCGCCACAGCGGCTATCACGGGCGGCTGGCCATCCACGAGCTGTTGCTGATTACATCTGAACTGCGCGCTGCGATCCATGAAGAGGCAAACGAACAGCGGCTGGAACAGCTTCGCCAGCAGCGGCACCACAGCCTGCTTGCTAACGGCGTGCGGGTGGCCGTTGAAGGGCTCACCTCGCTTGAAGAGGTCTTGCGCGTCACGTCGGAAGCGCAGATCACACCGGAGAATCTGTGATGAAATTTTTCTGGCAGGCAACAGACCTTAAGGGTAACGCGACAAAAGGCACACTGGACGCGCAAAGCGAGCGAGAAGTGGTCGCCTGGCTGCGTGGTCAGGGCTTGCTTCCGCAGGTAATCCGGTCGCAAAAAGTCTCGAGGACGTTGCGATGGTCAACCAAACGTATCCGCCACAGCGAGCTAACCCTTTTTACCCGACAGCTCGCTACGCTTGTCGCCGCCGCACTACCACTGGATGAGGCGCTGGCGGCTATTCAGCAGCAAAAAGAGAACAAAAATCTATCGACGATCATTAACGCACTACGCCAGGCCATTCTCGAAGGACAATCCCTCTCCACAGCGATGCAATCGCACCCGCGCCTGTTCGACGCGGTATTTTGTACGCTGGTAAAAGCGGGGGAAACGGTGGGACAACTCGGGAAAGTGCTTGAAAGACTCGCAGATTACAACGAAGCACGACAGAGGATGCGCGGCAAACTAATGCAGGCGCTGATCTACCCCACCCTGTTAACGACGGTCGCTATCCTGGTGGTAGCGATTCTGCTCACAACGGTAGTGCCCAAAGTCGCCGAACAGTTTGTTCATCTGCAGCACGCCCTACCGCTTACAACCCGCATTCTTCTGGCTATCAGTGGAGCGCTGTCTACTTACGGTCCGGTACTCCTGCTAAGCCTCGTGCTGGCGGCAACATTATTTGTCCGCTGGCTGCGAAAAAAGGGCAATCGCCTGCGTTTTCATCGGGCGTTGATCACCGTTCGCCTGACGGCGCCGCTGGTATGCGCCGTCAATAGCGCGCGCTATTTGCGCGCCTTAAGCATCCTCAACGGTAGCGGTGTCCCACTGTTACAGGGGATGTCGCTTGCGGCCGAGGGGGTGAGCAATCTGGAGATCCGCCAGCGCCTGGCTGAAGCCGCCGAAAGTGTACGGCAGGGAAACAGCGTCTGCCGCTCGTTAGAAAAGACCGCCATTTTCCCGCCCATGATGCTGTATATGATTGCCTCGGGTGAAAAAAGTGGTCAGCTCGGCGAGCTCATGCAGCGGGCCACCGAAAACCAGGACGTTCAGTTACAAAATCGCATCGCGATAACGCTGGCCATCTTTGAGCCCGCGCTGATCGTCATAATGGCAATGATTGTTCTGTTTATCGTCGTATCGGTGATGCAACCCATCTTGCAGCTCAACTCGTTAATGAACTAAGGAAAGGCAATGGAAAGAACGTACAGCCATAAACAGCAGGGTTTTACGCTGATGGAACTAATGGTGGTCATCGTGATTCTCGGTGTCCTGGCCAGTCTCGTTGTTCCCAATCTGATGGGCAACAAAGACCGGGCGGATCGACAAAAAGCGGTGAGCGATCTTGTGGCGCTGGAAAGTGCACTGGACATGTACAAGCTCGACAACCATCGCTACCCCACCACCGAACAGGGTCTAAATGCGCTTATCACCGCGCCGACACTCGCGCCCCGTGCGGAAAACTACAGCGCGGGCGGCTATATCCGCCGACTACCAACCGATCCGTGGGGTAACGATTACCTGTTAATTAGCCCGGGGGAGCATGGCGCTATAGACATCAGTTCAACGGGGCCGGACGGTGAAACGGGTACCGCCGATGATATTAACAACTGGGAAATCGATAAGAAGACGCCTTAAGCATGGAGCGGCAAAAAGGATTTACACTGCTGGAGGCAATGCTGGTGGTCGCGATTATCGCCGTCATGGCATCAATTGTCGTCTCCTCGCAGAACGCTCACCTGAGCGAGACTGGAAGGTTGCGGCAAAAAGTGGATGCTTTCCGGCAGATTGTGGAATTTGCCGCCGATGAGGCGTTGCTGGAAAACACTGCCATTGGGATCCGTGTGACACAGGAAGGATGGTTTTACGCGCATCCGAAATACGATCCCCACATGGGCTGGAGATGGGTCGAGATCGAAAAAGCTGATTCATTACATCTCACCGGCCACTGGCTTGATGGTTTTTACATTGAGATCGCACCAGCTTCTGAATACGGACAGCCGCAAATTGTCATTACACCCGACGGCCAGCTGGTACCGTTTACCCTGACGTTCCGGGATAGCGATCGTCGCCGGGTGTTGACGCTCGCCAGCGAGGGTAGCCTTCCGCTGACGCTGACGCTGACGGTCGCCCAGGAGCAGCCATGAATCCTCGGCAAAGCGGCATGATGCTGCTTGAGGTGTTGCTGGCAATGGTGATTATGGCCACTACTGTCATCGCTCTGCTCAGCAGCATGCAATGGCAACTCACTGCCACCGATACGCTGCGCCAGGAGACGCTGGCGCTGTGGATCGCCGACAATGCACTCATTGAAGCGGGTCCTGCACACGGCCAGGCAGAGCAAAGCGGCTATAACTTCAGCTGGCAAATGACCCAGACCACCGCGGGAGAGCCACCAATCGGCCGCACTCTGATTGAGGTGACATCACCGGATGGACGCACGCGGCAACTGTATTCATGGACCGTGCCCGAGGCTGCTCAGGAGCAAAAAAAATGAGCAAGGAGACAGGCTTTACGCTGCTGGAAGTCATGCTGGCCATCGCTATTTTCTCCACGTTGAGCTTCCTGGCATCACTCGTTTTCTCACAGGCGACGGAACAGCACCAACGGGCACAGACGGTTGCGGAAAAATTCAACGCGCTACAGCGCACCGAACGGATGCTCAACCGCGATCTGACTCAGTATGTACCGCGTAATAATCGCCAGACCAACCAGCCAATGTTTATCGAGACGGAAGGGATGATCTTTTCGACGCTGGCACCGGATAGCACCGCGCCGTTTGACGTCACGCCCAATCTGGTAACCGTCCACTGGTTTGTGAAAAATGGCGTACTGTATCGCGCCGTACGCCCAACGGCTGATAGCGATAAGCAGATGCCGCCGAGACCGATGCTAAATGACGTATCGCATTTCACCGCCCGCTTCCAGGCCAGTGAAGACGGCGGCACGCTATCTACAATCAGCCTCACGCTTGAGCTACAGGATCAGGAGCAAATCCGCCGCATCTACATTCTGCCGCCCTGGTTCCCGAAAGTGCAGGAAAATAGTCCTCTTATGGAGGCGGCGAAATGAAACGTGAAAAGGGATCGGCACTATTGATCACTCTGCTATTTATGGCGCTAATGGCCGCACTGGCGGCTGATATGACGATAAGCTTCCAGACACAGCTGCAGAGAAGTCGCAGGATTAACGATACGCTGCAGGTCAAATACGCGCTCTTCTACTCGGAGGCACAGGCGCGTGAAGATCTACAAAAGGCGTTGCAAAGCAAAACCGTTCCTGAAGAAAAGCCGGAGCCTGCCGGTAAGCGGATCCTCAGCGACACCACGCAGGTGAACTGGCGTTATGAAGACGCTCAGCATTGCTATAACCTCAATGCGCTGGCCTTAGCTCCGACAGAACCGTTAGCGACCCCACCCTATAGCATCACCGTATTCACCGCACTGCTCGAACAAGCAGGAGTAGAGAAAATGCAGGCGAGAGAGATTGTGGACTCGCTGGCCGATGCAATAGACCCAGATACAACACCGCGGCGGTACGGCGCGGAAGACGAGTACTATCAGCAAGAGGCGCTTAAACCATTACCGGCAAACCAGCTGTTTTATCTTCCCAGCGAAGTTCGCAGGGTAAAAGGAATGACGCCGGCACTTTATCAAAAATTGTCTCCATACATTTGCGCCCAGTTTAGCTCAAGCCTTTCTATCAATATTAACCGCCTTAAAGAGGAGGACGCCCCGCTGCTTGCCGCCCTGTTTAGTAATGACCTCACTGTCGAAGATGCCAAAGCATTGCTAAACAAACGTCCCGAGGGGGGCTGGAAAAGCGTGGACGAATTTACCTGGCTGGCACAAAAAGAGTTTAGCGCTGCCGGGCCGCTAGTGGACGTGGTCAAGAAATTACTGACCACCCGCAGCAGCTATTTTCGCATTGTCGCTTCCGCCCAACAGGGCGAACTGAACACCGGAATGATCACCACACTGCTTTATGACGACAAAAACAGCACGTTTAAGATTTATCAGCGCCAGCTCATTGCGGGCGAGGAAGATTAAAAGGATGTTAACGACCTCTTCTACTTTACTCATTCGTCTTTCCGAAGCGCCGGATGGCCCTCTGGAATGGACGCTGTATGATGAACAGAGCCGCTGCGAGATACACTCGCTGGAGCCGGGCGCCTCGCTGTCGGGGCTGGCGCGCCAACAGGCAGACCGTCCGACTCACCTCCTCCTTCCGGTACAGAAGGCAACCTTCAGAACGTTAACCGTCCCGACAAGCGGCTACGAGTTGACCGCCCAAAAATTACAGTGGCTGGCGGATGAGACACTGGATGAGGGGCAACCAGTACACCACTGGACGATCCTATGTCACCACAACGAGGAACTCAGGGTCGTGGGTATTGATCTCGCCTGGCTCAAGGCCAGGTTAATGCCTTTTCTTGATGCCGGTTTTAACCTTTGTCACGTGACGCTCGACGCGCTCGCACTGCCTGTGACCGAAGAGGGCTGGACGCTTTGGCGCGATAAAGACGCCTGGCTGGTCAGAACACACGAAGGGCGTGCCTGTCGGCTGTCCGACATTTGGCTTGAACATTTGCTTGCTCACTATCGACCCACGCGGCTGTTGTGTTATGGCCAACTTACGAATATCGGTCATGACGATAGCGTCCACGCGCTGCAGCCGCTGCTTGCCCTGTATCCTCAAGCCCACACAGTCAACCTGCTGCACGGGCGCGTTACCGATGGCGACAAGGCGAGACTTCTCATGGGCCGCCTGAAAAAAGTGGCCGTCGGTTGCGTGTTGCTGGCCGCTGGTGTTGCGCTCCTTACCCAGGCGGGACTTTACTGGCAACTCCATACTCTTGAACAGCAATTGAAAAACCGACAGCAGGCGCTGTGGCAAAGCTACATACCCGACAACCCGCACCGAAACAACATGAAGGCCTTTCTCCCGTCGCAGTTGCAACGCACCTTTCCCGCACCGCTCCCGATTCTGCAGCGGTTACATGAGGGTATGTCGACGTTTCCGACGTTATCGCTTGAGGGCGTGGACTACGATCGCAAACAAGGTTTGCTACGGATTTTGCTTTTTGCCCCTGATGAGGCCACCGTCAAACAATTTATTGCCGCTGACGCGTCAGGACTATCGCTGCGAATTGAAAAACATCAACAAGGATTGTGGACGCTACGCAATGATTAATCGCTTAAAGAACTGGCTATCACAGAAAAACGGAAACGAACGAGTACTGTACGTGGCGTTAATCGTCCTTACTCCTTTCATCCTGTACAGCTTCGGCCTCTATCTTCCGCTGTCTCGCGCCGTCGACACGCTGCAACTACGTTGTCAAAAGCTGAAGCGCGACACGGATTGGCTGGAGAAACAGGCCTCCGGACGGGGTCTACTGCCTATACGCAATGGGGCTAAAACCTTAGTAAATGCAGTCGTTGCCGATGCAAAACAGGCAGGCCTCACGGTGAAGATTAGTCAGAAGGATGAAACGCTGGAGGTCGCCGCTGCGGCGATCGACGTGGAGGCGTTTATGTCATGGCTGTGGCAGCTGCAACTTGAAAAGGGGCTTCCCATCGATACGCTGGAATTTCACGCCAGTAAGCAAGGTGACAGCAGCATTATCCTCACGCGTATGACGCTTCCGCTGGGCACCCGAGGAAAATAAGATGCAATTGATACTGTTTCTGGCAATCGGACTGACTGCAGGTAGCCTGATGGGGCGCGTCGTTGACCGGTTGCCAATGATCGTGCAACGCGACCTCAGGGATCATGTGGGTAAAACGCGGCTTACGCTGTGGTCGCCGGGCTCACACTGCAGCCATTGCAATAATGTGGTGAAACGGGGGGACACCCTCCCATTGCTAAGCTGGCTACTACTGAGAGGGCGCTGCCGATACTGCCGCGGCATAATTCCTTTTCGATATCTGATGTTTGAGGCGCTGTGCCTGCTGGCATCGATCTACAGCGTTTATCAGCACCCCACCTCACCTGTCTTAGCGTTGGCGATTTTTCTCTATTTCTGGTTTGCGCTGACCCTGAGCGTGATCGATTACCGTTACTATTTGCTCCCTGACACGCTCACCCTACCGCTCCTGTGGCTTGGCCTGCTGTTTAATCTCCACAGTGGCGTGGTGACCTGCGAGGATGCGGTCACGGGTGCTGCGGCTGGCTATCTTTTTCTATGGGCACTTTACTGGCTGGTCTGGCTTCTGCGCCATAAAGAGGGGCTGGGGTTCGGAGATTTCAAGTTGCTTGCGGCAGCAGGTGCCTGGACAGGCTGGCAGAGCTTACCGGTCATCCTGCTGGCGGCGTCGCTAATCGGCGTCATCTGGGGTCTGGTGCTAATGGTGAAAAAGCCGCACGTTTCGCCAGTGATTCCTTTCGGACCAGCGTTGGCGGCGAGCGGCTTCGGCTATTTTTACTGGTTTATAACCTGAGCACCTTAAGACGGTGTTATTCCTCTTCGCGGATTTGCGCCAGTAAATAATTCTGGATACCGAGTTTATCGATAAGATCGAGTTCGGTCTCCAGCCAGTCTATGTGACCTTCCTCGTCTGCCAGAATTTCGATCATCATATCGCGGCTCACATAGTCATGAACGCTGTCCGCATAGGCAATGGCTTCACGAAGGTCTTTCGCACCTTCAAGTTCCAGCCTGAGGTCAGAACGCAGCATCTCCTCGACATCCTCACCGATGCCCAGCTTGCCGAGATCCTGCAGGTTAGGAATACCTTCAAGAAATAAAATACGCTCGATATATTTATCAGCGTGTTTCATCTCATCTATAGATTCATGGTACTCAACGTCATTCAGACGTGTAAGACCCCAGTTTTTGAACATTCTTGCATGGAGAAAATACTGGTTGATTGCGACAAGCTCATTTCCCAATAATTTATTGAGATAACTTATGATTTTAACATCACCTTTCATTATATAGTCCCTCCGCTTCCACTCATTGAAGCGTAGATCGGGCTACGGGGATGTCAAAAAAAAGATGGGCGCTTACGCGATCTCTTTGTATTCCGGGATCTGCATCAGTTCGTCCTGCATAATCTCACGCGCTGCGCGAACGCATTTACCGCATTGATTTCCCACCGGAACAAACTTGCGAAGCTGCTGGAATGACTGTGGCTGAAACTGGCGAACGGCCTGACGTATTTTTTTGTCGCTTACACCATTACATAAACAAACGTACATAGAGACTCCCGTTCAAAATATGCGCAAAGTGTAAGTGAGAATGGTTATGATTACAATAGCACAAGCGCCGGAATACGGGGCGGGAGCGGACAAATAATGCGAATTTTTATGACAGTGACTTTACGGTAGAAAACAAAAAAGGACGCCGAAGCGTCCTTTTTTTATTCAGGGATAATTAATTAGCCCAGAACTTTAGCAACAACGCCCGCGCCAACGGTACGGCCGCCTTCACGGATTGCGAAACGCAGACCGTCGTCCATCGCGATTGGGTGGATCAGAGTCACAACCATCTTGATGTTGTCGCCTGGCATTACCATCTCTACGCCTTCTGGCAGTTCGATGGTACCGGTCACGTCAGTTGTACGGAAGTAGAACTGTGGACGGTAGCCTTTGAAGAACGGAGTATGACGGCCGCCTTCGTCTTTGGACAGGATGTACACTTCAGATTCGAACTTGGTGTGTGGCTTGATTGAGCCTGGCTTCGCCAGAACCTGACCACGTTCGATTTCTTCACGCTTGATACCACGCAGCAGAACACCAACGTTCTCACCGGCACGGCCTTCGTCCAGCAGTTTGCGGAACATTTCAACGCCAGTACAGGTAGACTTCGCAGTCTCTTTGATACCAACGATTTCAACTTCTTCACCAACTTTGATGATACCGCGCTCTACACGACCGGTAACAACGGTACCACGACCGGAGATGGAGAATACGTCTTCGATTGGCAGCAGGAATGGCTTGTCAATCGCACGCTCTGGTTCTGGGATGTAAGAATCCAGGAAGCCAGCCAGTTCGATGATTTTCGCTTCCCACTCTGCTTCGCCTTCCAGCGCTTTCAGCGCGGAACCACGAACGATTGGGGTGTCGTCGCCTGGGAAATCGTACTGAGACAGCAGTTCACGAACTTCCATCTCTACCAGTTCCAGCAGCTCTTCGTCATCAACCATGTCGCACTTGTTCAGGAACACGATGATGAAAGGAACGCCTACCTGACGACCCAGCAGGATGTGCTCACGGGTCTGAGGCATTGGGCCGTCAGTCGCAGCAACAACCAGGATCGCGCCGTCCATCTGCGCAGCACCGGTGATCATGTTTTTAACATAGTCGGCGTGGCCTGGGCAGTCTACGTGTGCGTAGTGGCGAGTCGGGGTGTCGTACTCAACGTGGGAAGTGTTGATGGTGATACCACGAGCTTTTTCTTCTGGTGCGTTATCGATCTGGTCGAATGCACGAGCAGAACCACCGTAGGTTTTAGCCAGAACGGTAGTGATTGCAGCAGTCAGGGTAGTTTTACCATGGTCAACGTGGCCGATAGTACCAACGTTAACGTGCGGTTTTGTACGTTCAAATTTTTCTTTAGACACGGCTATATTCCTTACTATAGTGCTCTCCCCTCTGGAGAGAGCACGGGACTTAGGTTTTAATCCTGTGGATTACTTACCACGGGCTTCAATAACGGCCTGAGCAACGTTGTTAGGCGCATCATCATACTTCAGGAATTCCATGGTGTATGATGCACGACCTTTGGTCAGAGAACGCAGCTGAGTTGCATATCCGAACATTTCAGACAGCGGAACTTCAGCGTGGATCTTAACGCCAGTTACTTCGGATTCCTGACCACGCAGCATACCGCGACGACGGCTCAAGTCACCGATAACGTCACCGGTGTTCTCTTCAGGAGTTTCTACTTCAACCTTCATGATTGGCTCAAGCAGAACTGGTTTTGCTTTCTTAAAGCCTTCTTTAAAGGCAATAGACGCAGCCAGTTTAAACGCCAGTTCAGAGGAGTCAACGTCGTGGTAAGAACCGAAGTGCAGACGGATACCCATGTCAACAACCGGATAGCCAGCCAGAGGGCCCGCTTTCAGCTGTTCCTGGATGCCTTTATCAACGGCTGGGATGTATTCGCCAGGAATTACACCACCTTTGATGTCGTTGATGAACTCGTAACCTTTCGGGTTAGAGCCCGGCTCCAGTGGGTACATGTCGATCACAACGTGACCGTACTGACCGCGACCACCAGACTGCTTAGCGTGTTTACCTTCAATATCGGTAACTTTCGCGCGAATCGCTTCGCGGTAAGCAACCTGAGGTTTACCCACGTTCGCTTCAACGTTGAATTCACGCTTCATACGGTCAACGATGATGTCCAGGTGCAGTTCACCCATACCAGCGATGATGGTCTGGTTAGATTCTTCATCAGTCCATACGCGGAATGATGGGTCTTCTTTCGCCAGACGGCCCAGAGCCAGACCCATTTTTTCCTGGTCAGCTTTGGTTTTTGGTTCAACTGCGATGGAGATTACCGGCTCAGGGAATTCCATACGCTCCAGAATGATCGGGTGATCCGGGTCACACAGGGTGTCACCAGTGGTCACGTCTTTCAGACCGATAGCTGCAGCGATGTCGCCCGCACGAACTTCTTTGATCTCTTCACGTTTGTTAGCGTGCATCTGTACGATACGGCCAAAACGTTCACGCGCCGCTTTCACGGAGTTCAGGATGGTGTCACCGGAGTTAACCACACCAGAGTAAACGCGGAAGAAGGTCAGGTTACCCACGAATGGGTCGGTAGCAATTTTGAACGCCAGTGCAGAGAACGGCTCGTCATCACTTGCGTGACGCTCAGCCGGAGTATCTTTACCGTCGTCCAGGATGCCGTTGATCGCAGGAACGTCAACCGGGGATGGCAGGTAGTCAACTACCGCATCCAGCATCGCCTGAACACCTTTGTTCTTGAACGCAGAACCACAGGTTACCAGGATGATTTCGTTGTTCAGAACGCGCTGACGCAGAGCTTTTTTGATCTCTTCTTCAGACAGTTCTTCACCACCCAGGTATTTCTCCATCAGCTCTTCAGAAGCTTCAGCAGCGGATTCGATCAGGTTCTGGTGCCATTCGTCAGCCAGGTCCTGCATCTCAGCCGGGATATCTTCGTATTCGAAGGTAACGCCCTGGTCTGCATCGTTCCAGTTGATGGCTTTCATTTTCACCAGGTCGATAACGCCGGTGAAGCCTTCTTCAGCACCAATTGCCAGCTGCAGCGGAACAGGGTTCGCGCCCAGACGGGTTTTGATCTGGCCAACAACTTTCAGGAAGTTAGCACCCATACGGTCCATTTTGTTAACGAACGCGATGCGTGGAACTTTATATTTGTTCGCCTGACGCCATACGGTTTCAGACTGTGGCTGAACACCACCAACTGCGCAATAAACCATTACCGCGCCGTCAAGAACACGCATGGAACGTTCTACTTCGATGGTGAAGTCAACGTGGCCCGGGGTGTCGATGATGTTTACGCGATGCGGTTCATACTGCTTAGCCATACCTGACCAGAATGCAGTAGTCGCTGCGGAGGTGATGGTAATACCACGCTCCTGCTCCTGTTCCATCCAGTCCATGGTGGCTGCGCCGTCATGAACTTCACCGATTTTATGGTTTACACCGGTGTAGAACAGAATACGTTCGGTAGTAGTGGTCTTACCGGCGTCGATGTGCGCACTGATACCGATGTTACGGTAGCGTGCGATGGGTGTTGTACGAGCCATTTGATTCCTCGTTTGTTTCTTTAGGCGTTCAGTTAAGTTACCCAGAGCGGGCGGCTTCTCTGAAGCGCCCGCCTGGTGACTAATACTCCGAAGGGATTACCAACGGTAGTGTGCGAACGCCTTGTTGGCTTCTGCCATACGGTGAACGTCTTCACGTTTCTTAACTGCAGTACCTTTGTTTTCTGCAGCATCAGAAAGTTCGTTCGCCAGACGCAGAGCCATGGATTTATCACCGCGTTTACGAGCAGCTTCAACGATCCAACGCATTGCCAGGGCATTACGACGAACCGGACGAACTTCAACTGGAACCTGATAAGTAGAACCACCAACGCGGCGGGACTTAACTTCTACAGTTGGGCGAACGTTGTCGAGAGCGACTTCGAAAGCTTCCAGTTCATTTTTACCAGAACGCTGAGCCAGGGTCTCCAGCGCGCTGTATACGATTGCTTCTGCAGTAGATTTTTTACCATCTACCATCAGGATATTTACAAATTTTGCCAGCAGTTCTGATCCGAACTTCGGATCTGGAAGAATTTTACGCTGACCAATGACGCGACGACGTGGCATGGGAATACTCCGTTGTTAATTCAGGATTGTCCAAAACTCTACGAGTTTAGTTTGACATTAAGATAAATCAGTTTGGCCTTACTTAACGGAGAACCATTAAGCCTTAGGACGCTTCACGCCGTACTTGGAGCGAGCCTGCTTACGGTCTTTAACACCTGAGCAGTCCAGCGCACCACGAACGGTGTGGTAACGAACACCCGGAAGGTCTTTAACACGACCGCCACGGATCAGGATCACGGAGTGCTCCTGCAGGTTGTGACCTTCACCACCGATGTAGGAAGTCACTTCGAAACCGTTAGTCAAACGCACACGGCATACTTTACGCAGTGCGGAGTTTGGTTTTTTAGGAGTGGTGGTATATACACGAGTACATACGCCACGTTTCTGCGGGCAGGCTTCCAGCGCAGGCACGTTGCTTTTTGCAACTTTGCGTGCACGTGGTTTGCGTACCAGCTGGTTAACTGTTGCCATTAAATAGCTCCTGGTTTTAGCTTTTGCTTCGTAAACACGTAATAAAACGACCTCATACAATATGAGGACGCGAAATTTTAGGGCTACGTCGAAAAGGTGTCAAGAAATATACAGCGATCTCAAATCACCAGTTCATTTGACTGGCGTGCGTCACAGTAAGATTGACGAAATCAGTATAGCCAACCACGTCAATTTTGGCTGAAATTTGACCAGAAAGACCCCGCGCATCCAGATCGTCCTTCAGCGCAGAGACAGTTATGGGGGCATTCGTGAGAATTTCAACGAAACGGCCGCCTTCAAGCGCAGCGAGCACGCCATCCTGAATCAGCAGCAGATCGTCACCTTCGCGCAGCATGCTCAACAACGTGTCGATATCACATTGCCATGGTGAATGGCTGAGAATATGGAGCATGGAAGCCTCAGAAAGTCAGAATGGTGTCGTAGTGGGAAAGCTGTTCACGCAGTGCTGCGGCAGGTAAGGTCGTCACATCCAGCACAAAAGGCGTCTTATCGCTTAAACCGCGTACCGTTAAAGAGTCGGCACAGACATAGCAGGTTTCAATATCGTAAAGCGGCAGCACTTTGAAGGTGGAAATGTAGTCGCGTGCCAGAATGGCCTGCGGCTGTTGGCCCGCCAGAAGCTGAAGCACGCCGTCCCCCATAAAGAAGACACCGATATCTTCTGTCAATGCCGATGTCGCAAGCAGCGCATCCAGTCCTTCGCGGCCAGAGGCGCTGCCGTGCGGCGCAGAAGTAAAAACAAATGCCACACGCTTCATCAGAATTGCACCACTCTGTCGCAGGTTAACGCCGCCTGGGCCAATGCGCCCAGACCACTCAACGAAAAACCAGGCTGCAGGTTAGCGCCCGATAACCCCAGGCGTTCGGCTTCGGCTGTATCCGTCACGCCGCGACGCAGCGCCGCCGCTACGCAGATATGCAGCTCTACGCCCTGCTTTTCATTTAACGCCTGCCAGGCGCGGACCAGGTCAAACTCGTCACTCGCCGGTGACGTAAATTGGTTCGCGTTATACACCCCTTCCCGATAGAAGAAGACGCTCGCCAGTTGGTGCCCGGCCGCCAGCAGCGCATGCGCAAACTGCAGCGCGCTGCTGGCCTGCTGAGTCCCATACGCGGGGCCCGTTACCATTAACGCAAAACGCATTACTTATCTTGCCCCACGAAATCGCCGCTTTTGAACTGACGGATGTAGAGGTAAACCGTATGCTTTGAGATGTTCAGACGATCGGCCACCTGGTTGATGGCATCTTTAATATCAAAAATCCCTTTCTCGTAGAGATTGAGAACGATCTGGCGATTCTTGGCGTTGTTCGATACGTTGCGGTCGGCATTGACCTCTTCAATGGTGAACTCAAGCGTCTGCGTCACAAGATCTTCAACGGAGGAGGCAAAGTTAACAGAAGAGCCGACGTCTGGCGTTTCTGGCGGAATAAAGGTGCTCATGATCTGGGAGAAAGGCACATCAAGGTTCATGTTGATGCACAGCAGCCCAATCACACGATGCTCGCGATTTCGAATCGCGATGGTTTCTGATTTCATCAGCACGCCGCTTTTGGCGCGGGTGAAATAACATTTTGAGACGCTGCTGTCCGCGCCGGTCATGTCATGCAACATACGCAATGCAAGGTCGGTAATTGGCGAACCAATTTTACGGCCGGTATGCTCACCATTAGCAATGCGGATGGCGGAACACTTCAGATCTTGCAGGGAGTGCAATACGATTTCGCAGTGGGAACCAATGAGCATCGCTAACCCGTCCACTACCGCTTCATAGGATTTCAGAATATCGAAGTCGGTCTGGTCAAAAGGACGTTGATCCAGCAAATCAAGTTCACTGGTTTCGTTGGTTAAAAGCGACCTGGACATGAAAAAAACACTCCTTTTCAGGAGCCTGTCGTTAGGTTTTCAGGGCAGGCTCATTATCTACACGGACAACTAAATTAATACAGCGTGCCTAACGCTTTCCAGTGTTAATTATATCTGCCCCACAATAAAAAACCGCCGCCTTAAAAGGCGGCGGTTTGCATCACATTACTTCTTCGCGTCTGTCGCAGCTTTCTGATCTGCCTGCGCTTCCGGTTTCGCATCCGCTTTCGGCGCTGGTTTGATGTCCAGCAGCTCTACGTCGAAGACCAGAGTGGAGTTAGCCGGGATACCCGGAACGCCAGTTTTGCCATAGGCCAGATCCGGTGGGATAACCAGCTTGATTTTGCCGCCTTTTTTGATGTTTTTCAGGCCTTCAGTCCAGCCAGGGATCACACCGTCAAGACGGAAGGAAAGAGGCTCACCACGGGTGTAAGAGTTGTCGAACTCTTTACCGTCGATCAGCGTACCTTTGTAGTTCACCACAACGGTGTCGCTGTCTTTAGGCGCATCACCGGTACCTTCTTTCTCAACTTTATACACCAGGCCAGTAGAAGAGGTTTTCACACCCTTCTCTTTAGCAAAGGTATCGCGGTAGGCTTTGCCTTTCGCTTCGTTGTCTTTAGCGTCCGCTTCCATCTTGGTCTGAGCGGCACCCTTCACGCGCGCTTCGAACGCCTGCAGGGTCTGTTCGATTTCCTGGTCAGAGAGCTTGCTCTTATCAGCAAAGGCGTCCTGAACACCCGCGATCAGCTGGGTTTTATCCAGTTTGATGCCCAGTTTCTCTTGTTCTTTCAGAGAGTTTTCCATGTAACGGCCCAAAGATGCGCCCAGTGCGTAGGCGGATTTCTGGTCGTCATTTTTGAACGCCGCTTTGCTGTCTGCAGTGGCAGCAGGCTTCGCAGCAGTATCAGCAGCGAATGACAGCGGCGCGTTCAGTGCAACAGCCATCGTCGTCGCCAGCAGCGTTACTTTAAACAGTGATTTCATCCATATCTCCAGGGCCTGGGGACTCTCACCCCAGCGTTAAACGTAAATGAGTGACGTACTATAAAACGTTGCGGAAGAAATCTACAGACAGACACTTCCAATTCTCGCCACTTTTCAGACTATTTTTGTTTAAATAAGTTTCTTGCCAACGGTATAGAGACTGTACTTAAGGATAAACTCAGTTAAACTGCGCCGCCGCTGGGCCAATATGGCATATCAGATATAAACGAGGTGAATGATGAAGGATACAACGATAGAAGCGAGAATGGCTGAGCTGGAAAGCCGCCTGGCTTTTCAGGACATCACCATCGAAGAGCTTAACCAGACCGTGACCGCGCACGAACTTGAAATGGCGAAACTGCGGGATCATATGCGCCTGCTGACGGAAAAGCTGAAGGCGACGCAGCCGTCAAACATTGCCTCGCAGTCAGAAGAGACGCCACCACCTCATTATTGAGGCGTAAAAAAAGCGGGATTATCCCGCTTTTTTATTTTCCGCATGACGGAATTAGTGGCAACCGCAGCCGCCGTTACCGCAACCACCTTTACCATGGTCATGACCATGGTCGTGGCCATGACCACCGCAGCAGCCGTCGTGGCCGTGATCGTGATCGTGGTCGTGACCGTGCGCACCGTGAACGTGGCCATGAGCCAGCTCTTCTTCGGTCGCTTCACGGATCGCAACAACTTCTACGTTGAACTTCAGGTTCTGGCCAGCCAGCATGTGGTTGCCGTCAACCACAACGTGGTCGTCTTCAACTTCAGTGATTTCAACAGGAACCGGACCCTGGTCAGTTTCAGCCAGGAAGCGCATGCCAACCTGCAGCTCGTCAACGCCCATGAACACGTCTTTAGGAACGCGCTGAACCAGGTTGTCGTCATACTGACCGTAAGCGTCGTTCGCGCCTACAGCAACGTCAAATTTGTCGCCAACTTCATGACCTTCCAGCGCAGTTTCCAGGCCGGAAATCAGGGAACCGTGACCATGCAGGTAGTCCAGCGGCGCACTCACCGGAGACTCATCAACCAACACACCGTCTTCTGTACGTACCTGATAGGCCAGGCTGACCACCAGGTCTTTTGCTACTTTCATGATATCTCCTGAGCGTGGGAAAATTGCTGGCGCAGATTGTAGCGGAAATCTGCACCCGTGTACCCTTAAGCTTAAAAAAACTCAGAGCATATCGCTAGTCTGGATGAAAAATGCCGATCACTTGCTCTTCTTTGCGAACGTGATCGCGTGCTTCTTTGTCGGCCTCACGCATCTGGTGACCGCACTTAACACACTCAACAACATCAATATTATTTTCCCGCCACATCGCCAGGGTATCTTGCGCCTGGCAGGACGGGCACTTTGCACCCGCGATAAAGCGTTTACGTACAGCCATCTTTCGTTACCCTTTATTCAAATTCATCCCAGCCGTCGAGCTGGCGTCGTTCCTGCTGCATCTCTCTCTGGAAGATCTCCTCCAGCTCGCGACGCGCTTCCCGCACGCGTGAGATCTGCGCCGTATCGGTATGTACCGGCATCAGCTCACGCAGCATTCTCATATCCAGCCGGCGGAAATGCATCTGGGCGCGCTGCGCCTGGTGAGGATGCATCCCCAGAGAAATTAACGCCTTGCGCCCCAGCTCCAGCGCACTGGAGAACGTCTCGCGTGAGAAGTGTTTCACACCCGCCTGCAACAATTCGTGAGCTTCAACACGTCCCCGGGCACGCGCCAGAATATGCAGGTGCGGAAAGTGCTGCTGACACAGTTCCACCAGCTTCATCGTATCTTCCGGATCGTTGCAGGTGATGACGATAGACTCTGCGGCTTCCGCCCCGGCCGAGCGCAGAAGCTCAAGTTGGGTCGCATCGCCGTAATAGACCTTATAGCCATATTTACGCATCAGGTTAACCGCGCTGATATCGCGCTCCAGCACCGTAATGCGCATTTTGTTCGCCATCAATAGGCGGCCAATCACCTGCCCGAAGCGGCCAAAGCCCACGACAATAACCTGCGGCTTATCGTCTTCCACCCACGGCGCTTCATCTTCATCGTCTGCCGGATTCAGGCGCCGCGACAGGAGTTTATCCACCATCTTCATGAGCAGCGGCGTGGTCATCATCGACAGCGTCACCGTTACCAGCAGCAGCGCCATCTGGTCGTCTTTAAACAGCTTCTGTGAGGAGGCGGTAGAAAACAGCACGAACGCGAACTCGCCTCCCTGGCTCAACACGCTGGCAAATTGCATGCGTTCTGAACTGCGCAGCCCGTAGATACGCGCCATGACGTACAGTACCAGCGTCTTCACCGCCACCAGAATGGCGACGCTAACAATGACCCACAGCAGATGGGTATAGAGCACGCCAAGATTGAGCGCCATTCCCACAGAAATAAAGAACAGGCCTAACAGCAGTCCTTTAAAGGGATCGATGGCAATTTCCAGTTCGTGACGATATTCGCTCTCCGCCAGCAGCACCCCGGCGATAAAGGTCCCGAGCGCCATCGACAGCCCCAGCGCGTCCATAAACAGCGCCGAACCGAGCACCAGCAGCAGCGTCGCCGCGGTAAATACCTCGCGCACGCCCGAGGCAGCAATAAAGCGGAACACCGGACGTAACAGGAAACGTCCGCCAATCAGCATGCCCGCGAAGGCCAGCACCTTCATGGAAATTTTTGCCCAGTCGAAGTGATCGTCACCCGAGCCCGCCAGCAGCGGCACCAGCGCCAGCGCCGGGATCACCGCTAAATCCTGAAACAGCAGGACCGAAAAGCCCAGCTGTCCGGCTTCATTGCGGTTCATTCCCTTGTCGCGCATCAGCTGCAGCGCCATCGCCGTCGACGACATGGCAAGGCCTATCCCGCCGATGACCGCCGCCTGCCAGGAAAAATGGGTCAACATGAGCAAGCCAGCCAGAATCGCGGCGCTGAAAAGCACCTGCGCGGCGCCCACGCCAAAGATAGAGCGTCGAAGCTGCCACAGCTTCGAGGGATTCAGTTCGAGGCCGATGATGAACATCAGGAACACCACGCCGAGCTCCGAGAAATGGAGTATTTCATCCACGTCGCTGATGAAACCCAGCCCCCAGGGGCCAATGGCGATCCCCGCGAGCAAATACCCCAGCACCGCCCCGATGCCGATACGAGCGGCAAGCGGCACCGCGACAACGGCCGCAAATAAAAACAGCACCCCGGCGAGGAGCAAATTCGATCCTTCCATTAACGACCTCCTGCCGGAATCGGTGATGCCAGCCATTCGCCGTAGGCTCTGGCGTGGCTTGCCAGTTCTTTCGGATCCTGACGCCGTGCCCAGTAGACAATAATCGGACTCATCCAGTGCATGCGGCACATGGCCGCAGTCAGCTCGAAAGGCCGCAGGATATCGCTCATCGGATAGCGGTTCAGCCCGTCGTGACGGTAAGCGCTTTCGGGTTCACCGGTGGTGATCACACTGCGCCAGTACTTTCCCGCCAGTTGGTTGCCCCCCACCCCGCTGGAGAAACCCCGGCTCAGCACGCGGTCCAGCCACTCTTTCAGCAGCGCCGGGCAGCTATAGGTATAAAGCGGATGCTGGAACACGATCACGTCATGCTGACGCAGCAGTTCCTGCTCGTAAGGAATATCAATAAAGAAATCAGGATAGTGCGCGTAGAGATCGTGCACCGTTACGTTACTGAGCTGTGTGGCCGGCTTAAGCAGCACCCGGTTTGCCACCGAGTCCTGAGATTCCGGATGGGCATACAGCAGCAGCACTTTTGCTGTCTGAGACATCATTCCCCTCCCGGTCTTGTTTCTGTTTTTGTGTATCGTCGTTGTTTTGGGCTACCATGGCGGCCCGGTGCGGAAAACGGCCCACACCTTACATTATCATAATGACAAATTAACATAGTCGGAACATACGGCGCTTCTATGATTGTTTTCTCCTCGTTACAAATTCGTCGCGGCGTGCGCGTCCTGCTGGATAACGCCACTGCTACCATCAACCCGGGCCAGAAAGTGGGTCTGGTCGGCAAAAACGGCTGCGGTAAATCCACCCTGCTGGCACTGCTGAAAAACGAGATTAGCGCAGATGGCGGAAGCTTTACTTATCCGGGAAACTGGCAGCTCGCCTGGGTGAACCAGGAGACGCCCGCCCTGAGCGAACCGGCGCTCGACTATGTTATCGACGGCGACCGTGAATACCGTAAGCTCGAAGCGGAACTCAACGCCGCGAACGAGCGCAACGACGGTCACGCCATCGCTACCGTTCACGGCAAGCTGGACGCCATTGACGCATGGACAATTCGCTCCCGCGCCTCCAGCCTGCTGCACGGACTGGGCTTCAGCAACGAACAGCTTGAACGTCCGGTCAGCAATTTCTCCGGCGGCTGGCGCATGCGCCTCAACCTGGCGCAGGCGCTGATCTGCCGCTCTGACCTGCTGCTGCTCGATGAACCCACTAACCACCTCGATCTCGATGCGGTTATTTGGCTGGAGAAGTGGCTCAAGAGCTATCAGGGCACTCTGATTCTCATCTCCCATGACCGCGACTTCCTTGACCCGGTGGTGGATAAAATCATTCATATCGAACAGCAAACGATGTTCGAGTACACCGGCAACTACAGCTCCTTTGAGCGCCAGCGCGCGACGCGCCTTGCCCAGCAGCAGTCAATGTATGAAAGCCAGCAGCAGCGCGTGGCGCATCTGCAGAGCTTTGTGGATCGCTTCAAGGCCAAAGCCTCAAAAGCCAAGCAGGCCCAGAGCCGCATCAAGATGCTGGAACGCATGGAGATGATTGCCCCGGCACACGTGGATAACCCGTTCCACTTCAGCTTCCGCGCGCCGGAAAGCCTGCCTAATCCGCTGCTGAAAATGGAAAAGGTCAGCGCGGGCTATGGGGAGCGCACCATCCTCGACTCCATCAAGCTCAACCTGGTGCCGGGTTCGCGCATTGGCCTGCTGGGGCGTAATGGCGCAGGTAAATCAACGCTCATCAAACTGCTGGCCGGCGAGCTTAACCCGGTCAGCGGTGAAATCGGGCTGGCGAAGGGCATCAAGCTGGGCTACTTCGCCCAGCATCAGCTGGAATTTTTACGCGCGGATGAATCCCCGATTCAGCACCTCGCGCGTCTGGCGCCGCAGGAGATGGAGCAGAAGCTGCGCGATTACCTCGGCGGCTTCGGTTTCCAGGGCGATAAGGTGACTGAAAACACCGAGCGCTTCTCCGGGGGCGAAAAAGCCCGTCTGGTGCTGGCGCTGATCGTCTGGCAGCGGCCCAACCTGCTGCTGCTCGATGAACCGACCAACCACCTGGATCTCGACATGCGCCAGGCCCTGACCGAAGCGCTGATCGAGTTCGAAGGCGCGCTGGTTGTGGTTTCGCACGACCGTCACCTGATCCGCTCCACCACGGACGATCTTTATCTGGTACACGGCGGCAAAGTCGAACCGTTCGACGGCGATCTGGAAGACTACCAGCAGTGGCTGACGGACGTGCAGAAGCAGGAAAACCAGCCGGAAGAGTCAGCCAAAGACAACGCCAACAGCGCGCAGTCGCGTAAAGACCAGAAGCGCCGCGAAGCGGAGCTGCGCACCCAGACCCAGCCGCTGCGTAAAGAGATTGCCCGTCTCGAAAAAGAGATGGAAAAGCTCAACGCCACGCTTGCCACCGTTGAAGAGAAGCTCGGCGACAGCGGTCTGTATGACCAGAGCCGAAAAGCTGAACTGACGGACTGCCTGCAAACGCAGGCGAAGACTAAATCGAGCCTCGAAGCGTGCGAGATGGCGTGGCTGGACGCGCAGGAACAGCTGGAAGCGATGCTGCAGGCAGATTAAACCATCGGGAGGGTTATGCGTTTCGATACCACGTGCGACATTACATTCCGTAAGCTCAGCATCTTCATGACCTTCATGGAGAAGGGGAACATCGCGCGGACCGCCGAAACGCTGGGCCTGAGCGGTGTCAGCGTACACCGCGCGCTGCACACCCTGGAAGAGAACGTGCGCTGCCCCCTCTTTACCCATAAGGGGCGTAACCTGATTGCGCTCCCCTCCGCCTGGACGCTGCTGGAGTATTGTCAGGAGGTGATGCAGGTGATGGAGCGCGGGCTGGAAGAGTCCCGCAAAATTGCCGGTGTTGGTCAGGGGCGGCTGCGCGTGGGCACGCTCTACTCGCTGACGCTGGAAACCGTGCCGCGTCTTATTATGGGTATGAAGCTGCGCCGTCCCGATCTCGAAATGGATCTGACGATGGGCTCCAACGACACCCTGCTGCACATGCTGGACGAAGGCTCGCTGGACGCGATTCTTATCTCCATTTCCGAAAGCGACATCGACCGTAACAGCCTCGAAGTGCTGCCGCTATTCCATGACGACATCTTCCTTGCTGCACCGGCTTCCGCCACGCTGAATACCCGCGGCCCCGCGGATCTGCGTGATTACAAAGACCAGAAATTTGTCGCTCTTGCAGAAGGGTTCGCCACGTATGCAGGGTTTCAGGAAGCGTTTCATATCGCCGGGTTCGAACCGGAGATTGTTACCCGGGTGAATGACATTTTCTCGATGCTGAGCCTGGTGCAGGCTGGCGTTGGTTTTACGCTGATGCCGGGCAGGATGAAGAAGGTGTACGAGAATTCCGTGCAGCTCCTCAAGCTGGCGGAGCCGTACCAGATGCAGCAGCTGATCGCGATTGTCTTTGCCCGCAACCGTGAGCATGATCCGAGCCTGCGGGCATTGGCCGCCGAGGGGCGGATGTATGCGCGCAGCTTGCAGGAAAGTGTCTGATATATTGCCCGGTGGCGGCTGCGCCTTACCGGGCTAAAAACTCACGCACGAAGTCGCTTCGCCAGATGCACCGCCACGTCCACCCCGCTGCGCTCCAGCGAAATGGTCTCTCCTTCCCACGCAGCCTGCCGCGTCAGGCAGGTCAGTACGCCGCCGGGCGGCATTTCAATCGCCAGTCGGGCTTCACGTTCGTTAGCGGAAATCACCGCCTCCTGCCAGCGCACGGTTCGCGCCATGTTCATCGCCAGATCGTCAGCGATTTTTTCCGGCTGCCAGAGCACGCGGCCGGTACTGCCGCTCAGGTAGGCGCAGCGTGGACGAGCCAGCGTGACGGACTCAAACGCCGCCGCCAGCTTTTGTGCCGGTTCCGACAGCAGTTCACAGTGGGACGGCACGCTTACCGCCAGCCGTCTGGCCTTACTCGCCCCTTTTGCCAGCGCGCGTGCCGCCACCTGCGCCATCCCGTCATCGCTTCCGGCGATCACGATCTGCGTTTCAGCGTTCAGGTTGGCAATGTAGGTTCCGGTGCCTTCAATCAGCGTTTCCACCTGCGGCAGGGTTAAGCCCATGATTGCCGTCAGGCCATAGCCGTGCGGGTAAGCCTGCTCCATCAGATCACCGCGCAGCGCCACCAGCTTCAGCGCGTCCGAAAAGTCCAGCGCGCCTGCGATAACCGCCGCCGGATAAGCGCCGATGGACAGCCCGCTGACGATATCCGGCGTCACGCCACGGCGCTCCAGCTCGCGCCCCCAGGCCACACCGGCAATCAGCAGCGAAAGCTGAACCGCGCGGGTATGGGTTAACGCGTCTGCGCCGTCCAGCGTATCCACTTCGGCGCCAAGCACCTCTCGCGCCTGTTCCAGCTCCGCTCCCGGCAGTTTTTGCAGCATCCCTTCATGCTGCGTGCCCTGTCCCGGAAAGGTAAACAATATTTTCATCACTCCTCCCTGCGCCACGGATCCGCCACCAGGCGCGGTCCGCGGCGAGTTTTCAGCAGCGTTTTTCCGTCGCGCAACCACTCCGCCAGCGCGAAGCCTCCTTCGGGCGTATCGACCTGCGTATCCGCCCGGCACAATGCGCGGCTCAGCTGCGACTGCCATGCGGTAAAAGCATCAGGGGAAATCGGCTGCGGCGCGCGGATCAGCAGATCAAGATCGCTGTCGGCATGTATAACCGGAATGCCGGTCGCCAGCGCGTAGCCGGTGCTGCCGGTAATACCCCACGTCCACGGCCATGCCTGCTGAGCAAGCTGCAGCGCCACCTGAACCGGCTGCTGGGTGACAAACGGCGAATGCAGCAGATCGGCGGTAACGCACAGATCTTCAGGCGATATCACGCGCAGCACGTTTTCCGGCTTCACCCATCCGGCCGCACGCTGGTCGCGACGCAGACCGCGCACGCCAACGGGAATGCGGCCTTCACTATCAACATCACGCCGCACCACTACCGGCAGGCCAGTATGCCAGGCCGCCTCCACCCAGGATTCGGTGATGCCTTCCAGCGCGTCTCGCGCGCTAAGCCAGATGAGGTCGTGCGGGCGTAATGTTGTGGTCATGGTTACATTCCTGAAGTCAGCGAGATAAACAGCGGCAGCGACAGGATACACAGTACGGAGCTTAACAGCAGCACGGCTTCAGCATCCGGCGACTGCACGCCAAAACGGTTACCGAACACCACGCCGAAGAAGCCCGCGGAGAGCGCAATCATCAGGATAGCGGTGATCGCCACGGAGCCGTGCAGACCGAAGATAAGCACAATACCCCAGGCAATCGCTGGCTGAATCAGCAGCTTGGCGATGGTGGAGGTGATCACCATGGTGTTGATCTGCAGCTTGCGGGCAGAGAGGATCACCCCGGTCAGGAACAGTGCCGCAGCGGTGGCGGACAGCCCCAGCGGTTTAATCGCCGCAAGCACCAGTTCCGGCATTTTGATCCCGATGGCGGAAAGAATCACGCCCAGCAGCGGGCCCATCACGATCGGTTTCTTAATGGAGCGCCACATCAGCACCGGCAGCATGGAGAGCGTTGAGCCGGAATTATTCCCCTCGGCGCGTGCTTTCTCACGCTCCAGGATCAGCAGGCAGAACGGCGTCATCAGCACTGAACCGCAGGCAATAGAGACCGCAACGGAAAGCGACGTGGACGATCCTTCACCCAGCACGCTGCCCAGAATAGGCAGGCCAAGCGCCGCGTAGTTCGGCAAAGCTACCGTCAGGGTCAGCACGGCCGCATCCTGGGGGGATTTCTTAAAGACGTTGGTGGCGAGGAAGTAGATGGCCGCATAGGTAATCCACATCGCCAGCGTCAGCACCAGAATCAGCGGTGACTGCGCCACGATGCCGGTCCACGGGGTTTGCACGGTGGCGCTGAACAGCGCGGCAGGCAGTGCAAAATCCATCACGAAGATATTCAGCAGGGAAACATTTTTGTTATCGACCATCTTTGCCTTACCGGCCCAGAATCCCAGCAGCATGATGACGAAAATCGGTGCAAGAGCATGAACAATTACGTAAGTCATAAATCACCTGTAGTAAAAAAGTTTAAGCACTGGCGCGATGATTATTATTTTCAGGATGCAGGCTCCCGCGCGGGCGCAGCAGGCGCGCCCACGGGGTTTGCATCTCTGGCAGGTCTTTTTTTTACTTACCAGCTGGCTCGCATACGTTCGCGTACGAGCGCCGAGCTGCGGCGGTTGTCAGCACCGAGACGATTTTTAAGCGTCGCGTCCTGACGAGCGTCACTGATGGCCTGTTGCAGGGTGGTTTTCACCTGAGCCAGATCGTTATCGGATGGGGCATCCGGGTTGCTGATGTCCAGCAGGCTGGAGAGCAGTCCCAGCGTGGCATAGTTGCTGATGTCGTACGCCATGGGCGGAATGGTTGCCGCCAGTTTTTCCAGCGCCTCGACGGTACGCAGGGTGATACGCGCCGCAGACTCTTTGCCCATCGCGTGGATCAGCACGCCCTTGTCGTTGAAGGCGATCAGACGGTTGGCCTGGTAGCCGTGCGCCAGGAACGCGCCGGACATCGCCTTGCCGACGATCAGGCCAATCACCGGGTGACCAGCCAGGCGCGCGTTAGCATACGCAGCAGCGGCTCCCGCCAGCGCCTGATGAATACCAAACGCCTCTTCGCGACGGCCATAGGCCTGGCTTGGGACGTCAATCACCGCCACTATCGGGCGCTTCACGGCCTTATCGGCATCCGCCGCTACGGTTTCGCTGACCACTTTTGCCAGCGTCCAGCCTTCCAGCAGACCCACTTCGCCTTTCGCCGCCCGCGGGAAGTGGTTGTTGGCATCCGGCACCACGGCCACAAAGCGCACCGTCTCACCGTTCAGCTCGCCGTCTGCCGCCTGAACGGACGGGCAGAGCCCCGCGATACGTTTGGCGTTCGGGGCGAGAGTTTTCAGCCAAAGCTCGCCGCGGCTCATTGTGTTACTCATCATTTCACCTCCCGGGCAAAAAGCGCGTGAATCTGTTCGGCATCGGCCTGTTTGCGGGTGTCGAAATTGGTCAGACGGTTCAGGTAATCGTCGTAGTTATCGGTGCGGTGTTTCGCCGGTACGCCCTTCGCAATCGCCTCGTTCATCGCCGCCTTCACCGCGTTTACGCCGTCGCCCACCAGGGCATCCACCAGCCTGCTTTGATAGCGCACTTCGCCGCCGGTCATGCTCCAGATAAACGGACGGTCGCGGGAGTCGTACTCTTCAATGCCCGCTTCCTGCTCGATAACCTGCGGACCGTTGAGGCCAAGACGCGCTTCGCGGGTCACGATCAGGTAGCTGCATAGCGCCGCGGCAATGGACATCCCGCCGAAGCAGCCCACGGTCCCGGCCACAATCCCGATGACGGGCGTGTAGCGACGCAGGTCTACAATCGCTGCGTGGATATCGGCAATCGCCGCCAGGCCGAGGTTAGCCTCCTGCAGACGCACGCCGCCGGTTTCGAGGCACAGCACCGCCTGCGTCGGAATGCCGTTGCGGTTATCTTCCGCCGCCAGCTCCAGCGCCGCCGCCATTTTGGCGCCAGACACTTCGCCCATGCTGCCGCCCTGGAACGCGCCTTCAATCGCGACCACGACCGCAGGCTGACCGTTGATGGTGCCTTTCGCCACCACCATGCCGTCATCGGCCTGCGGGACAATGCCCTGTGGCCCAAGCCACGGCGAGATAATGCCTTCAAACGGATCCAGCAGTTCGCGGTAGCTGCCGTCATCCAGCAGGGCCTGCGCGCGCTGGCGCGCTTTTAGTTCGATAAAGCTGCTGTCATCACGCATGGCTCACCCCCTCAAAAACCTGTTCGATGCGAATGCGCGCCACGCCCGGCGTCGCGCCGAAGTCGTGGATGGTCAGTTTGCCTGCAGGCAGGCTGCTGACGGTGTGCAGGCGGTTCAACAGCGCCTCCCAGCGGCCACGGCTGTTGTCGACGGAGGTGGTGATATCAACGATTAAGGTCTGGCCCGGTTCGGCGGTGAAGAGCACCTCCATATCCCCGGAGCCGACGACGCCTGCCAGCGCCCTGCCGCTTAACGCGCGGCTGGCGGGCACGGTCAATGTAATTTTTTCCATAACATCCTCTTAATGCTTTGAATAAGGCGTTTCGACACGATCGAGAAACAGCGCGGCGGCAAGCAGGTCGGCAGCGCCGCCCGGTGAAGCGTTAAGCGCCAGCATCTGACGGTCCAGGTTCGCCAGCGCCTGCTGGCCTTCGGACGTTGCACAGCCTCCGGCGTTCAGTACAGCGCGGGCACCGCTCTGCATGGCGTCCAGCCCCTCCATTCCGGCGCGGGACAGCACGCAGGTATCGGTGAGCGAGGTCATGATGGCCATCAGCGCGTCGAGCCTGGCGTACGTTTCGCTGCTGCCGTTGAGACGGCTGAGGCGAAGCTGCGGCAATGCGCGCTGCATAACGTGCGGGAATGCCTGCTGCGCCTCTTCACGCGCGCCCGGCACGCGGTAGCGGTGCGTGGCTCGCAGGCCTTTGCTGAACACTTTCGGTGCCGCCTCGTCCGGGAGTTTCGCCAGCTGCGCGGCAGTGTTCGCGACGGCCTGCGCAGTTGCATCCCCGCCCAACATCGCCACCGCGCTTACCAGCAATCCCAGCGCCCAGATCGCGCCACGATGGGTATTCACCCCGTCGGTGGCCGCCATCATCTGCTTCTCGCCTTCGCGGCCAAGACGGCCAACGGTTTGTCGAAGCGCAATATCTGCCGGACGCAGCCAGCTTTGCTGCGCCAGCGCCTGAAACGTGGGGGTCAGGCTGCGCGCGGAGCGCTCCATCAGCGCAAGGGATAAATCGTGGTGCGCGCCGTTCCCCCGACTGTCCACCAGACCGGGTTTCGGGCTTAAACGTGCTTCGTCAATCAGACACTGCGTGGCGGTTCGCGCCAGCCATTCGGCACCGCCTTCAGCCTGAATCTGGGGCAGAAGTGTCATTACCAGCTCCGGAATTTCGCAGGTGGGTTATACAGACCGCCGGACCACTCCACGAGGTCAGACACGCTGCCCGCAGCCAGCAGAGAGCGGGTGGCGTCGGTGCGGCGAATCCCCATATCTTCCGGATACACCACCTTGCCGCTCTGGCGCAGTTCCGCCACGCGCCTGGCGTCCACACCCAGGCCGATATCGGTGATCCCCGCGACGGCGGCGACCATGGCACGACGCTCTTCCAGATCTTTCGCCCGGTAGAGGTAGGCAATCCCCTCTTCCGTCAGCACGTGCGTCACGTCATCGCCGTAAATCATCACCGGTGCCAGCGGCATGCCGGAGGCTTTCGCCACGTCTACGGCATCGAGTTTTTCCACGAAGGTTGGCTTCACGCCCGCCTGGAAGGTTTCCACCATCTGCACGACGAGTTTTTTACCGCGCTGCATTGGGTCAGGCTCGGTGATCATGTTCAGCCAGGCCGGCGTGGCGTGGCGGCGACCATGCGGGTCATGGCCCATGTTTGGCGCACCACCGAAGCCAGAAAGACGACCGCGAGTCACGGTTGAGGAGTTGGCGTAACCGTCAACCTGCAGCGTAGAGCCGATGAACATATCCACCGCGTACTGGCCTGCCAGCTGGCAGAAGGCGCGGTTGGAACGCATGGAGCCGTCGGCACCGGTAAAGAACACGTCCGGACGGGCGCGGATGTACTCTTCCATCCCCAGCTCGCCGCCGAAGCAGTGCACGCTTTCGACCCAGCCGCTTTCAATGGCCGGAATCAGCGTCGGATGTGGATTCAACGTCCAGTGCTTACAGATTTTGCCCTTCAGACCGAGCTGTTCGCCGTAGGTAGGTAGCAGCAGCTCAATCGCCGCAGTGTTAAAGCCGATACCGTGGTTCAGGGACTGCACCTGATGCTCCGCGTAGATGCCTTTGATGGCCATCATCGCCATCAGAATATGTTCCTGTTTAATCAGGCGCGGGTCGCGGGTGAACAGCGGTTCGATGAAGAACGGCTTATCTGCAACGACCACGTAGTCAATCCAGGAGCCTGGAATATCTACGCGCGGCAGATCGCACTCGTCGTCCACCAGCTCGTTCACCTGTGCGATGACGATACCGTCGTGGAACGCAGCGGCTTCCACCAGCGCCGGGGTATCTTCGGTACTCGCCCCGGTGTAGAGGTTGCCTTTGCGGTCCGCTTTAAAACCGGCAATCAGCGCCACGTTGGGCGAAAGGTCGACATAGAGGCGTGAGTACAGTTCGATGTAGGTATGGATCGCGCCGATTTCGAGCTGACCATCTTCCAGCAACTGGGAGATCCGCAGGCTTTGTGTCCCGGAGAAGGAGAAGTCCAGCTTGCGGGCGATGCCTTTTTCAAAGATATCCAGATGCTCGCTGCGGCCAACGCTCGGCATGATCATATGCAGGTCGTGGACGATTTGCGGGTTCACTTCGGCAAGCGAGCGGGACAGAAAATCCGCCTGCTTCTGGTTGTTGCCCTCCAGTACGACTTTGTCGCCCGGTGCGATCAGTTTTTCCAGCATGCCGACAATATCGCCGGTTGGCAGTACTTTCCCCTGCACCGGTACGGACGTCAGTCGACGCGCTTTCTCGCTGCGTCGTGTGTTCCATTGCCGCGCGGGTGTTTGCCCAGATAACATTATTAACCTCCTGATTCAGCACATCATTCTGATTTGCTTAACGTTGAGTAAAGTCTGCGCTCTGGCGAGAAAGGCATCAATTAAGCGTAGGGCGGAATCATTAGCCTGAGAGTAATAATCAAGGTAAATATTTGTGATCGGGATCAGTTCCTGGTTCGGAAATCCAGGCTAAACGGGGTACAATTCGGAAAGTATCGTAAATTTCCGACAAGAATCAGCATCGCGCTTATGACCCAAATCATTCCTTCAGACTTCGACATTGCGGCCGAAGACAGCACCGAGTTCGTGCCCCTGCGCGGCGTGGCCAATCCCCATTTGCAGACCATGCTGCCGCGGCTGATCCGCCGCAAGGTTCAGTTCACTCCGCACTGGCAGCGGCTTGACCTGCCAGACGGTGATTTTCTGGATCTCGCCTGGAGCGAAGCGCCGGAACAGGCGCGTCATAAGCCTCGTCTGGTGGTCTTTCACGGTCTCGAGGGGAGCCTGCACAGCCCGTATGCACATGGGTTAATTGAGGCAGCAAAAGCGCGCGGCTGGCTCGGCGTGGTGATGCATTTTCGCGGCTGTAGCGGCGAGCCGAACCGGCAGAAACGCATTTATCACTCGGGTGAAACCGAAGACGGAACGTGGTTCTTACACTGGCTGCGGGACAACTTTGGCACCGTGCCAACGGCCGCCGTGGGCTATTCGCTGGGTGGAAATATGCTCGCCTGCCTGCTGGCCAAAGAGGGCGACAGCGTACCGCTGAATGCTGCAGTGATTGTTTCCGCGCCGTTTATGCTGGAGCAGTGCAGCTACCATATGGATAAAGGCTTTTCCCGCGTTTATCAGCGCTACCTGCTTAACCTGCTGAAGGCCAACGCGGCGCGTAAGCTCAAGGCCTACCCGGATACCCTGCCGGTAAGCCTGCGCCAGCTGAAAAAGGTGCGTCGTATTCGCGAGTTCGACGATCTGATCACTGCGAAAATCCACGGCTTCGCCGATGCAATTGACTATTATCGTCAGTGCAGCGCCATGCCGCTGCTCAGCAAAATCACGCAGCCGACGCTGATCATTCACGCCAAGGATGACCCGTTTATGGATCACCACTCGATCCCCGCGCAGGAATTCCTGCCCGACAACGTTCACTATCAGTTAACTGAACATGGCGGCCACGTTGGGTTTATCGGCGGCACGCTGCGCCGCCCGAAAATGTGGCTGGAGGCGCGTATTCCTGACTGGCTTACTCCTTACCTGGACGGTGCAAAATGATCATTCCCTGGCAAGATCTGGCTCCCGAAACGCTCGATAATCTGATTGAAAGCTTTGTATTACGCGAAGGCACCGATTATGGTGAACATGAGCGTTCGCTTGAGCAAAAGGTCAACGATGTTAAACGCCAGCTGAAAAGCGGCGACGTGGTGCTGGTGTGGTCAGAACTGCATGAGACGGTCAATATCATGCCCCGCAACGCGTTTCACGGCTGATCTTCCAACCTTTTCAGTCAGGGAGTTGCTATGTCTGCCAGACATCCCATTATTGCCGTTACGGGGTCGAGTGGTGCGGGAACCACCACCACCAGCCTCGCTTTTCGCAAGATTTTCGCCCAGCTGAATCTCCGTTCGGCGGAGGTCGAAGGCGACAGCTTTCACCGCTATACGCGTCCGGAGATGGACATGGCGATCCGCAAGGCGCGCGATCTGGGTAAACACATCAGCTACTTCGGCCCGGAAGCCAATGATTTCGGTCTGCTGGAGCAAACCTTCCGCGAATACGGGCAGAGCGGTACCGGGCAGTCCCGCAAGTATCTTCACACCTACGATGAAGCCGTACCCTGGAACCAGGTACCGGGCACCTTTACCCCCTGGCAACCGCTGCCGGAACCCACCGATGTATTATTTTATGAAGGATTGCACGGCGGCGTGGTTACGCCTCAGCACGACGTGGCGCGCCACGTGGATCTTCTGGTCGGGGTGGTTCCTATCGTTAACCTGGAGTGGATCCAGAAGCTAACGCGTGACATGAGCGAGCGCGGCCATTCGCGCGAGGCGGTGATGGACTCCGTGGTGCGCTCCATGGAAGACTACATCAATTACCTCACGCCACAGTTCTCCCGCACCCACATTAACTTCCAACGCGTGCCGACGGTGGACACCTCCAATCCGTTCGCGGCGAAAAGCATCCCGTCGCTGGACGAGAGCTTTGTGGTGATCCACTTCCGCAATCTTGAAGGCATTGATTACCCCTGGCTGCTGGCGATGCTGCAGGGCTCGTTTATTTCGCACATGAATACGTTAGTGGTGCCGGGTGGAAAAATGGGGCTGGCAATGGAGCTCATCATGACGCCGCTGGTTCAGCGGTTGATGGAAGGGAAGCAGATCGCGTAAAGATGTTCCCTCTCCCCGTGGGAGAGGGTTAGGGTGAGGGCATCAACACGCACGATGCCCCGTGAATCACACCTCAATCACTTCATACGAATGCGTAATTTTTACCGCTTTCTCCAGCATTAGCGCCACAGAGCAGTACTTCTCCGCAGACAGGTCCACCGCGCGTGAAACCGCCGCGTCTTTCAGCGCTTTCCCGGTGACAACAAAGTGCAGATTAATGTGGGTGAACAGGCGTGGCGCCTCTTCGCGACGTTCTGAGGTGAGTTTAACCTCGCAATCCGTTACGTCATGACGACCTTTTTGCAGAATCGACACCACGTCAATCGCGCTGCATCCACCTGCCGCCATCAGCACCATTTCCATTGGGCTCGGCGCTTTATCGCCGGAGTTACCATCCATCAAAATCTGGTGTCCTGACGCGGACTCCCCCAGGAACGTTAAACCTTCAACCCACTTCACGCGCGCTTGCATATTCATTAACTCCAACGTTGCATTTTTGGTGACAGATTACGCGTGCGTTACATTTCTCGCAATGGAAGGCGACCTGCATCATGCTGAAGCGAGACACCAGGAGACACGCGGCGAAAGCTATGCTAAAACACTCAGGATGCTACAGTAATACATTGACGTTACACATGTATGCAGAGGACATCAAACTTTACTGGCTGCGAAACGTTACGACAGCCGACTTCCCAGGGTATGGGTAAGAATTCGATTGCAACCCCAGAGTCCGGATGCATCTGATGACTCTGGTGACAGCTTATAACAGAGGATAACAGCGCATGGTGCTTGGCAAACCGCAAACAGACCCGACTCTCGAATGGTTCTTGTCTCATTGCCACATTCATAAGTACCCATCGAAGAGCACGCTGATTCACCAGGGTGAAAAAGCGGAAACGTTGTATTACATCGTCAAAGGCTCGGTGGCAGTGCTGATCAAAGATGAGGAAGGGAAAGAGATGATCCTTTCTTATCTGAACCAGGGCGATTTTATCGGTGAACTGGGCCTGTTTGAAGAAGGCCAGGAACGTAGCGCCTGGGTTCGTGCAAAGACAGCATGTGAAGTGGCTGAAATTTCTTACAAGAAATTCCGTCAGCTGATTCAGGTAAACCCTGACATCCTGATGCGTCTTTCTTCCCAGATGGCGCGCCGTCTGCAGGTGACGTCAGAGAAAGTGGGTAACCTCGCCTTCCTGGACGTGACCGGCCGTATCGCGCAAACCCTGCTGAACCTGGCGAAACAGCCAGACGCGATGACCCACCCGGACGGCATGCAAATTAAAATTACCCGTCAGGAAATTGGTCAGATCGTTGGTTGCTCCCGTGAAACAGTGGGCCGTATTCTGAAAATGCTGGAAGATCAAAACCTGATCTCCGCCCACGGTAAAACCATCGTGGTTTACGGAACCCGTTAATCCTGCTTAAACGGCGTGCCATCGCGAGGTGTCACGCCGTTTTTGTCTCTTTTCCCCATGTGGCGCAGGCTGATCTATCACCCGGAAGTTAACTACGCACTGCGACAAACGCTGGTGTTGTGTCTTCCTGTGGCCGTGGGCCTGCTCCTAGGTCATCTTCAGCAGGGCCTGCTGTTTTCCCTCGTGCCCGCCTGCTGCAACATCGCCGGTCTGGACACGCCGCATAAGCGCTTTTTCAAACGCCTGATTATCGGGGGCTGCCTGTTTGCAGGCTGTAGCCTCGCGGTGCAGCTGTTACTGGCTCGCGATATTCCCCTGCCACTGATCCTGACCGTGCTGGCGATGACCCTCGGCGTCACGGCGGAAATCAGCTCGCTGCACGCTCGCCTGCTTCCAGCGTCACTCATTGCGGCCATCTTTACCCTGAGCCTCGCCGGGAATATGCCCGTGTGGGAGCCGCTGCTGATCTACGCCCTCGGCACGCTGTGGTACGGGCTGTTTAACTGGTTCTGGTTCTGGCTATGGCGAGAGCAGCCGCTGCGAGAATCTCTGAGCCTGCTCTACGTGCAGCTTGCGGATTACTGCGAAGCCAAATACACCCTGCTCACCCAGCATACCGATCCGGAAAAATCCTTACCGCCGCTGCTGACGCGCCAGCAAAAAGTGGTGGATTTGATAAGCCAGTGCTATCAGCAGCTGCATATGCTCGCCGCAAACAAGAACCACGAGTACAAACGGCTGCTGCGTACCTTCCAGGTGGGGCTGGACCTTCAGGAGCATATCTCCGTTAGCCTTCATCACCCGCAGGAGGTGCAAAAGCTGGTTGAGCGCAGCCATGCCGAAGCGGTGATTCGCTGGAACGCGCAGACCGTCTCCGCGCGCCTGCGGGTGCTGGCTGACGATATACTTTATCACCGCTACCCCACGCGCTTTAACATGGACAAACAGCTCGGCGCGCTGGAGAAAATTGCCCGTCAGCACCCGGAAAATCCGGTCGGCCAGTTTGCCGCCTGGCACTTCAGCCGCATCGCCCGCGTGCTGCGCACCCAGCGACCGCTTTATCCCCGCGACCTGATGGCGGATAAACAAAAACGTCTGCCGCTGCTGCCGGCGCTCAAAAGCTATCTTTCTCTTAAATCGTCCGCCCTGCGCAACGCCGCACGAATTAGCGTCATGCTCAGTATCGCCAGCCTGATGGGCATGGCGCTGCACCTGCCTAAACCCTACTGGATCTTAATGACCGTGCTGTTTGTCACCCAGAACGGCTATGGCGCCACGCGGGTGCGCATTCTGCACCGAGCGGGCGGCACGATGGCGGGGCTGATAATTGCAGGCGTGACGCTGCACTTTCACGTGCCCGAGGGCTATACCCTGGCGGGCATGCTGGCTATCACCCTGGTGAGCTATCTAATCATTCGCAAAAACTACGGCTGGGCGATGGTGGGCTTTACGGTAACGGCGGTATATACCCTGCAGCTGCTTACGCTTAACGGCGAACAGTTCATCGTTGCCCGCCTGATCGACACGCTGATTGGCTGCCTGATCGCCTTTGGCGGTATGGTCTGGCTGTGGCCACAGTGGCAGAGCGGGCTGCTGAGGCAAAACGCCCACGACGCGCTGGAGGCCGATCAGCAGGCCATTCGTCTGATCCTGAGCGACGATCCGCAGCCTTCCCCGCTTGCCTACGAACGTATGAAGGTCAACCAGGCGCATAACGCCCTCTTTAACTCGCTGAATCAGGCGATGCAGGAGCCGGGCTTTAATTCACATTATCTGGCGGATATGAAGCTGTGGGTGACGCACAGCCAGTTTATCGTCGAGCATATCAACGCCATGACGACGCTGGCGCGCGAGCACACGATGCTGACGCCGGATCTGGCGCAGCGCTATTTGCAGTCGTGTGAAATTGCGTTGCAGAGGTGTCAGCAGCGTCTGGAGTATGACGCGCCGGGCGAATCGGGCGACTCAAACATTCTGGAAGCGCCGGAGACGTTAACCCACGGGCCGATGAGCACGCTGGAGCAGCATTTGCAGCGTGTGCTGGGACATCTGAACACCATGCACACCATTTCGTCGGTGGCATGGCGTCAGCGCCCGCATCACGGGATTTGGTTAACGCGCCGGTTAAAGCGAACCGAGTATTAGCCTTTAACGAGCTTCGCGACCGCCGCGGCAAAGCGGGTTAACCCGTCTTCTATATCTTTTTCTTCCACCACCAGCGACGGCGCAAAGCGCATCACGTCCGGCCCCGCGTTGAGCACCATGACGCCTTCATGCGCGGCAGCGTGAAGGAAATCGCGCGCGCGGCCTTTGTACTGCGGCTTCAGCTCGGCGCCAATCAACAGCCCCATTCCGCGGATCTCGCTGAACACGTCGTACTGTTCATCAATCTTTTTCAGGTGTTTCACAAACAGCTCGCGTTTCGCGCTAACGCCGTTCAGCACTTCCGGCGTGTTGATGATGTCGAACGCGGCTCCCGCCACGGCGCTCGCCAGCGGGTTACCGCCGTAGGTGGAGCCGTGAGATCCGACGTGGAACGCGGAGGCGATCTCCTGCGTCGTCAGTACCGCACTCACCGGGAAACCACCGCCGAGCGCTTTGGCGCTGGTCAGAATATCCGGCGTCACGTCGTAGTGCATGTAGGCAAACAGGTCTCCGGTACGCCCCATCCCGCACTGTACCTCATCAAACACCAGCAGCGCCTGATGTTCGTCGCACAGCGCGCGCAGCCCTTTCAGGAACTCCGGGGTCGCCGCCGTCACGCCGCCTTCGCCCTGAATCGGCTCCACCACTACCGCGCAGGTGTGGTCGTCCATCACCGCTTTCACCGCGTGCAGATCGTTAAACGGCACGTGGACGATGTCTGCCGGTTTTGGGCCAAAGCCGTCGGAATACTTCGGCTGGCCGCCAACGGAGACGGTAAAGAAAGAGCGTCCGTGGAAGGCGTTATGGAAGGCGATGATTTTGGTTTTGTAAGGACTGTGACGCGTTGTCGCGTAGTAGCGCGCCAGCTTGAAGGCGGTTTCGTTGGCCTCGGTGCCGGAGTTCATAAACAGCACGCGCTCGGCAAAGGTGGCATCAATGATCTTACGGCCCAGGCGCAGCGCCGGTTCGTTGGTGAACACGTTACTGGTGTGCCACAGGGTTTCGCCCTGGGTTTTCAGCGCCTCCACCAGCGCAGGATGGCAGTGACCCAGCGCCGTAACCGCAATACCGCCCGCGAAATCCACATACTCTTTGCCCTGCTGATCCCAGACGCGGCTGCCCTTCCCCTTCACCGGGATAAACTCAGCCGGTGCATAAATCGGCAGAATCACTTCATCGAATGTCGCGCGGGTAATTGCTGGTTGTTCAGTTGCCATGTCATGCCCATCCATTTTATGTCACATTGATTGTGAAAATATAATCACAAAATATGCATAAAAAATCACAGCAAGGCAACAGATATTCAGCGATTAAGGAAATTTGCCAGCAGCGCGTGCCCCTGCTCGCTGAGGATACTTTCCGGGTGGAACTGCACGCCTTCGAGATCCCACTCGTGGTGGCGAATCCCCATGATCTCCTGGGTATCGCTCCAGGCGGTCACGTCAAAGCAGTCGGGTAGCGTCGGCGGGTCAATCACCAGCGAATGGTAGCGCGTCACGGTTAACGGGTTATTAAGCCCTGTGAATACGCCCGTGCCGGTGTGGGTAACCGGCGAGGTTTTGCCGTGCATCACTTTTGCGGCACGCACGATGGTAGCCCCAAATACCTGGGCAATCGCCTGATGGCCGAGACAGACGCCCAGGATCGGCAGCCTGCCGGCATAGTGGTGAATAACGTCCAGAGAAATGCCCGATTCCGATGGCGTACACGGCCCCGGCGAAATGACGATTTTCTGCGGAGCCAGCGACTCGATATCGGCCAGGCTGAGCTCGTCGTTGCGGCGGACAACCACCTCTGCACCCAGTTCGCAAAAATACTGGTAAAGGTTCCAGGTGAAGGAATCGTAGTTATCAATCAGCAGAATCATGGCGGCTCCCGAAAAAAATGCCGCCCTATTCTACTCAGATTCCCGCGCTTCGCTCACTACTTTGGCAAAGATAACGCTCAGTGCGCTCAAATCGCCCATGGCGCCGCTTCGGTTCGCCGCTACCCACTGCTCGGGATCGATATCCCGCCAGCTCAGCGCGTAACCTGCATGGATAGCCAGCTGCTCAAAGAAGACGCGCTGCGCAATGCCATTACCGCGGATAAAGGGATGCAGCATGTTGATTTCACAGTAGTAGTGACTCACTTTGTCAACAAACGCCGCTTTTTCCAGACCCACAAGATACTTTTCGCTTTCCAGCGCCGCCATCAGCTCATTACCCATCTTCTCGATGTACTCAAAATGGCAAAAGGGAATGTCACCCTTAAAAATATCGTCGGTACGGAATTCGCCTGCCTGCCTCATCTCTCTGTGATACAGATGACGGTGGATAAGGCACAGATGCGGTAACCCGGGCGCTGAAGGCCCAAGCTCCAGCGTCTCAATGCCGGGCTCCGCAGGACCATTACCTTTTTCAAGGAGACAACTGGCCTGAAAATTGACGTTACGCTGCTGCTCCCAGAGACGGGATTTTTGCTTGTCGGTGAGTTTTTTCACTTAACGCCTCCCTGAATAGTCCGTTTGCCACAAGTATAAGCAGCAAAACGCGCTTTCGCAGGGAGGGGACACAGCACGGGCGAGGATCGCCCGTGTCGAAGAGGCTTATGGCAGAACTTTCGCGGAGAGGATCACGACAGGTTTGGACGGCACATTCTGGTACGGGCCAACGTCATGAGTCGGTACCTGCGAAATCTTGTCCGCCACGTCCATCCCTTTCACGATTTTACCGAAGACCGCATAGCCGAAGTCACGCTGGCCGTGGTCGAGGAAGGCGTTATCCGCCACGTTCAGGAAGAACTGGCTGGTAGCGCTGTCTTTATCCGCCGTGCGCGCCATGGAGATAGTGCCGCGCTTGTTCAGCAGGCCATTGTCCGCTTCGTTTTTAATAGGCGGGTTCGGCTGTTTCTGCTGCATCTGCTCGTTGAAGCCGCCGCCCTGAATCATGAAGCCAGGGATCACGCGGTGGAAGGTGGTGTTGTTGTAGAAACCACTGTTCACGTAGTCGAGGAAGTTTTTCACAGATACCGGAGCTTTCTGGCTATTCAGTTCCAGCTCAATGTTCCCGGCAGAGGTGGTCAACAGAACGTGAGGGTCCCCATTTGCTGCCAGCGCAGCAGGGGAAACGGCAGAAAGAGCAAACACAGCTGCGACAGCCGCCAGTGTTGATTTGAGCATGAGAATTCCTTAACAAAGCGCAGTATAAAAAGCGAATGGCTTGATTCTAAAGAGCAGTATGAACGTAGACCAGCCTTTTACCTAATTTTACGAAATTGAAACAATTATTACTGCGCAAACGATTGGTTAGACCGTCACTTAATGTGATTTAGATCACATTAAAACCTGCAATGACATAATCATTACCCTTAAAAGATAGGAATGGATCACTTTAGCGACTAAAATCTGCCCGCTCTCAGCGCCCCTTCGGCGCTTTTCTTTTTCTGAACAGGCCAGACATGACTAACAGCAATCGCATCAAGCTCACATGGATCAGCTTTTTCTCCTACGCCCTTACCGGCGCGTTGGTGATCGTCACCGGGATGGTGATGGGAAATATCGCAGACTACTTCCAGCTGCCCGTTTCCAGCATGAGTAATACCTTCACCTTCCTCAACGCGGGGATCCTGATCTCTATCTTCCTGAATGCCTGGTTGATGGAAATTGTCCCGCTGAAAACACAGCTGCGCTTTGGCTTTGTGCTGATGGTCGCCGCCGTGGCGGGCCTGATGCTGAGCCACAGCATTGCACTGTTCTCCGCCGCCATGTTCGTGCTTGGTCTGGTTAGCGGGATCACCATGTCGATCGGTACGTTCCTGATTACCCATATGTATGAAGGCCGTCAGCGCGGCGCGCGCCTGCTGTTTACCGACTCCTTCTTCAGCATGGCCGGAATGATTTTCCCGATGGTCGCCGCCGTTCTGCTGGCGCGCAGCATTGAGTGGTACTGGGTATACGCCTGCATCGGCCTCGTCTACGTGGCGATCTTTATCCTGACCTTCGGCTGTGAGTTCCCGGTGCTGGGCAAGAAAGCGCAAACTACTGCAGAGCCCGTCGCGAAAGAGAAATGGGGCATCGGCGTGCTGTTCCTCTCCATCGCCGCCCTGTGCTACATCCTGGGCCAGCTGGGCTTTATCTCCTGGGTACCGGAATACGCCAAAGGCCTGGGCATGAGCCTGAACGACGCGGGTAAACTGGTGAGCGATTTCTGGATGTCTTACATGTTCGGCATGTGGGCGTTTAGCTTCATCCTGCGCTTCTTCGACCTGCAGCGCATTCTGACCGTGCTCGCAGGCCTGGCGACCGTGCTGATGTACCTGTTCATCAACGGTTCACCGGAGCATATGCCGTGGTTCATTCTGACCCTGGGCTTCTTCTCCAGCGCGATTTACACCTCGATCATCACCCTGGGCTCCCTGCAGACCAAAGTGGCCTCGCCGAAGCTGGTCAACTTCGTGCTGACCTGCGGCACCATCGGCACCATGCTCACCTTCGTGGTGACGGGCCCGATCGTTGCCCACAGCGGCCCGCTGGCGGCGCTGCATACCGCTAACGGTCTGTATGCCGTGGTGTTCATCATGTGCTTCGTTCTGGGCTTTGTGACCCGCCACCGCCAGCACAACGCGACAGCGACGTCTCACTAATCCCTACGCCCCTTTGCGCTCGGCAGAGGGGCTGTTTCTGGCAAAGCTCACCTCTTCTCCCCCGATATCCATCTGGATCCACGTCTGCGCCAGCTGCGTAGTAGCAATCACCCTCCCCTGACGGATTGACCAGCGCACCGGCACCTGGCAGCGCACGGCTTCAAACCCGCTCTCCGCAGGCAGAATAATCAGGTTCGCCGGATTTCCCGTCTCAATACCGTAATCGCTCATGCCAAAAGTACGGGCGCTGTTATGGGTGATCAGATTCAGGCCGCTGTCGATCTGCGGATAGCCCATCATCTGGCACACGTGCAGCCCCATGTGCAGCACCTGCAACATGTTGCCGGTGCCGAGCGGGTACCACGGGTCGAAGACGTCGTCATGGCCGAAGCAGACGTTGATGCCTGCCTCCTGCAGCTCTTTCACCCGGGTGATGCCGCGGCGCTTCGGATAATCGTCAAAACGCCCCTGCAGGTGGATATTCACCAGCGGGTTAGCCACGAAGTTAATCCCCGACATCTTCAGCAGGCGGAAAAGCCGCGAAGTGTAAGCGCCGTTGTAAGCGTGCATAGCGGTGGTGTGGCTGGCGGTCACCCGCGGGCCGATGCCGGCCTCATAGGCCAGCGCTGCCACTGTCTCGACAAAACGCGACTGTTCGTCGTCAATTTCATCGCAGTGGATATCCAGCGGTCGGTCATATTTCTTCGCCAGATCGAAAGCGATATGCAGCGACTGCACGCCATACTCCCGGGTGAACTCGAAGTGTGGGATCGCCCCCACCACATCAGCCCCCAGTTTTAGCGCCTCTTCCAGCAACGCCGCGCCGTTCGGGTAAGAGAGAATACCTTCCTGCGGGAACGCGACGATTTGCAGCGTCACCCACGGGGCAACCTCCTGCTTCACCTCCAGCATCGCCTTCAGGGCGGTGAGCGTCGGGTCGGAAACATCAACGTGGGTACGCACAAACTGAATGCCGTTGGCAATTTGCCACTTCAGCGTTTTCCAGGCACGCGCTTTCACATCTTCATGGCTGAGCAACGCTTTGCGCTCGGCCCAACGCTCAATGCCCTCAAATAGCGTGCCAGACTGGTTCCAGTTCGGCTCGCCCGCCGTCTGGGTGGTATCAAGATGGATATGCGGCTCAATAAACGGTGGAATAGCAAGCCCGCCGCGCGCGTTCAATACTTCATAACTTTCGGCGTGGGTGTCGTCCATTGGGGTGATGTCACCAAATCGGCCGTTCTCAATGGCAAGCTGCCACAGTCCTTCCCGGCCGGGTAAGCGAACATTCTGAACAAGCCAAAGCGGTGTTGTAGACATTTCATATCCCCTGATAAACGCAACATTGTTTACGCGTATTTTTGTTTAAAAATCCGCCATTGTTTTGTACACAAAATCGACGACATCGAAAAGCCTGCGATTTCCATAACTTATAAAAATCCTGACAAATCAGCCGCATACCCCCTAAGGAGTAGGCGAAGACGTATTTGATTTACATCAATAAGCGCACCTGCTGAATCGTTAAGGTAGGCAGTAATAGAAAAGAAATCGAGGCAAAAATGAGCAAAGTCAGACTCGCTATCATCGGTAACGGCATGGTCGGCCACCGCTTTATTGAGGATCTTCTTGATAAAGCCGATGCTGAGCAGTTCGATATTACCGTGTTCTGTGAAGAACCCCGCAAGGCGTACGACCGTGTGCACCTGTCATCCTACTTCTCCCATCATACCGCCGAAGAGCTCTCTCTGGTGCGCGAAGGATTCTACGAGAAGCATGGCGTAAAAGTGCTGGTGGGCGAACGCGCCATCACCATTAACCGTCAGGAAAAAGTGATCCACTCCAGCGCCGGGCGTACGGTTTTTTACGACAAGCTGATCATGGCGACGGGCTCGTATCCGTGGATCCCACCCATTAAAGGCTCGGAGACTCAGGATTGCTTCGTTTATCGCACGATTGAGGACCTCAACGCCATCGAATCCTGCGCGCGCCGAAGCAAACGCGGCGCGGTGGTCGGCGGCGGTCTGCTGGGTCTGGAAGCGGCTGGCGCGCTCAAAAACCTCGGGGTTGAAACCCACGTTATCGAATTTGCGCCAATGCTGATGGCCGAACAGCTGGACCACATGGGTGGCGACCAGCTTAAGCGTAAAATTGAAAGCATGGGCGTGAAGGTTCACACCAGCAAGAACACCAAAGAGATCGTGCAGGAAGGCACAGAGGCGCGTAAAACCATGCGCTTTGCCGACGGCAGCGAGCTGGAAGTGGACTTCATCGTCTTCTCCACCGGGATCCGCCCGCGCGACAAGCTGGCGACCCAGTGCGGTCTGGCGGTAGCGCAGCGCGGCGGGATCATGATTAACGACACCTGCCAGACTTCCGACCCGGATATTTACGCCATCGGCGAATGCGCCAGCTGGAACAACCGCGTATACGGTCTGGTCGCGCCAGGGTACAAAATGGCCCAGGTCGCCGTGGACCATATCCTCGGCAGCGAAAACGCCTTTACCGGCGCAGACATGAGCGCCAAGCTGAAGCTGCTGGGCGTCGACGTGGGCGGTATCGGCGATGCGCACGGCCGCACCCCGAACTCCCGCAGCTACGTTTACCTCGACGAAAGCAAAGAGGTCTACAAGCGTCTCATCGTCAGCCAGGACAACAAAACCCTGCTCGGCGCGGTGCTGGTGGGCGATACCAGCGACTTCGGTAACCTGCTCCAGCTGGTGCTGAACGCCATTGAGCTGCCGGAAAACCCGGACGCGCTGATCCTTCCGGCCCACGCCTCCAGCGGCAAGCCGTCTATCGGCGTGGATAAACTGCCGGACAGCGCGCAGATTTGCTCCTGCTTCGACGTCACTAAAGGCATGCTGATCTCCGCCATCAACAAAGGCTGCCACACCGTTGCGGCGCTGAAAGCCGAAACCAAAGCCGGTACCGGCTGCGGCGGCTGTATTCCGCTGGTGACTCAGGTACTGAACGCCGAGCTGGCGAAACAGGGCATCGAAGTGAACAACAACCTGTGCGAGCACTTCGCGTATTCTCGCCAGGAGCTGTACCACCTGATCCGCGTGGAGGGCATTAAGTCCTTCGACGAACTGCTGGCGAAGCACGGCCAGGGCTACGGCTGTGAAGTGTGTAAACCGACCGTCGGCTCGCTGCTGGCGTCCTGCTGGAACGAGTACGTGCTCAAACCAGAACACACGCCGCTGCAGGACACCAACGATAACTTCCTGGCGAACATCCAGAAAGACGGTACCTATTCCGTCATTCCGCGTTCCGCCGGTGGCGAAATCACCCCGGAAGGTCTGGTCGCCGTGGGCCGTATCGCCCGTGAATTTAATCTGTACACCAAAATCACCGGCTCCCAGCGTATCGGCCTGTTTGGCGCGCAGAAGGATGATCTGCCGGAAATCTGGCGTCAGTTGATAGAAGCAGGCTTCGAAACCGGCCACGCGTATGCCAAAGCGCTGCGAATGGCGAAAACCTGCGTGGGCAGCACCTGGTGCCGCTACGGCGTCGGCGACAGCGTGGGCTTCGGCGTTGAGCTGGAAAACCGCTACAAAGGCATCCGTACCCCGCACAAAATGAAGTTCGGCGTCTCCGGCTGTACCCGCGAATGTGCGGAAGCGCAGGGTAAAGACGTGGGGATCATCGCCACCGAGAAAGGCTGGAACCTGTACGTGTGCGGCAACGGCGGGATGAAACCACGCCACGCGGACCTGCTGGCGGCGGATCTCGATCGCGATACGCTGATCCAGTATCTCGACCGCTTTATGATGTTCTACATTCGTACCGCCGATAAGCTGACCCGTACCGCTTCCTGGCTGGATAACCTGGAAGGCGGTATCGACTACCTTAAGTCCGTCATCATCGACGACAAGCTGGGCCTGAACGAACAGCTGGAAGCCGAGATGGCTCGCCTGCGCGAGGCGGTGATCTGCGAGTGGACCGAAACCGTCAACACCCCGGCGGCGCAGACGCGCTTCAAACACTTTATCAACAGCACCCAGCGCGACCCGAACGTGCAGGTTGTACCGGAGCGTGAACAGCATCGCCCGGCAACACCGTATGAACGCATTCCGGTGACGCTGGTGGAGGAAAACGCATGAGCCAGTGGGTAAACATCTGCGAGATTAACGATATTCTGCCCGCCACCGGCGTGTGTGCGCTGCTGGGCAACGAGCAGGTCGCCATTTTCCGCCCTCGCCACGATGAACAGGTCTTTGCCATCAGCAATATCGACCCGTTCTTCGAGGCCAGCGTGCTCTCACGTGGACTGATTGCCGAGCATCAGGGTGAGCTGTGGGTCGCCAGCCCGCTGAAAAAGCAGCGTTTCCGCTTAAGCGACGGTTACTGCATGGAAGATGAAAGCTTCTCCGTGAAGCACTACGACGTCCGCGTTAAGGACGGCAAGGTGCAGCTCAAAGCGTAACCCTCCACCTTTTCAATAGGAAAGGCTTATGACCCCTTATGGGTAACGGCAGGAAAAACCGTATGTTCTGTACGATTCCTGCTGTTATCCTGACGTCAATTCTTACCCCCTCCTTGAATGCTGTGAGGTAACGTCGTGGACCACCTGCCGATTTTCTGTCAATTACGCCATCGCGACTGCCTGCTTGTGGGCGGCGGCGATGTGGCTGAACGCAAAGCGCGCCTGCTGCTGGAAGCCGGAGCCCGACTGACCGTCAATGCCCTTACTTTCGCCCCGCAGTTTGACGTCTGGGCTCAGGAAGGGATGCTCACGCTGGTGCAGGGAGAGTTTGATGAGTCCCTGCTGGATACCTGCTGGCTGACCATTGCCGCGACAGATGACGATGAAGTGAACCAGCGCGTCAGCGACGCCTGCGAAGCGCGCCGTATCTTCTGCAACGTGGTGGATGCGCCGAAAGAGGCCAGCTTTATCATGCCGTCGATTATCGACCGTTCACCGCTGATGATTGCGGTGTCGTCCGGTGGACGCTCGCCCGTTCTCGCCCGCCTGCTGCGGGAAAAGCTGGAAGCTATTTTGCCGCAGCACCTTGGTCAGATAGCCCATTACGCCGGGCAGCTTCGCTCCCGCGTGAAGCAAACCTTCTCGACCGTTGGCGAGCGCCGTCGCTTCTGGGAAAAATTCTTTGTGAACGACAGGCTGGCGCAGTCGCTGGCCAATCAGGATGCGAAAGCGGTGGAAGAGACGACCGAGCAGCTGCTGAGCGAGCCGCTGGATCACCGTGGTGAAGTGGTGCTGGTCGGGGCTGGTCCGGGCGATGCGGGCCTGCTGACGCTGAAAGGGCTTCAGCAGATCCAGCAGGCGGATATCGTGGTTTATGACCGCCTGGTCTCCGATGACATCATGAACCTGGTGCGTCGCGACGCCGACCGCGTCTTCGTCGGCAAGCGCGCAGGCTACCACTGCGTGCCGCAGGAGGAGATTAACCAGATCCTGCTGCGCGAAGCGCAGAAAGGTAAGCGCGTGGTGCGCCTGAAGGGCGGCGATCCGTTTATCTTTGGTCGCGGCGGCGAGGAGCTGGAAACCCTGTGCAATGCCGGCATTCCGTTCTCCGTGGTGCCGGGCATAACGGCTGCGTCCGGGTGTTCAGCTTACTCTGGCATTCCGCTCACCCATCGTGATTACGCCCAGAGCGTGCGTCTGGTGACGGGCCACCTCAAAACCGGCTGCGAGCTGGACTGGCATAATCTGGCCGCTGAAAAGCAGACGCTGGTGTTCTACATGGGGCTAAACCAGGCCGCCACCATTCAGGCGAAACTGCTGGAACACGGCATGGAGGCGGATATGCCCGTTGCGCTGGTGGAAAACGGTACGTCAATCAAGCAGCGCGTGGTGAATGGCGTGCTGACGCAGCTCGGTGAACTGGCGCAGCAGGTCGAAAGCCCGGCGCTGATTGTGGTGGGTCGCGTGGTTGAACTGCGCGATAAGCTGAACTGGTTCTCGAATCACTAACGCAGAGATCGGAAGCAAGATGGTATTTGTCGGGTGGCGTCTCCGCCTTACCCGACCTACACGATCTCGTAGGCCGGGTAAGCGTTAGCGTCACCCGGCAAAGCAGGCTTAAGGTTTGCCCACAAACCCAATCGCTTGATACACCGCTTTCAGGGTTTCGGACGCGCGCGCGCTGGCTTTTTCCGCGCCGTCTTTCATCACCTTCTGCAGGAAAGCTTCGTCGTTGCGGTAGCGGTGATAACGCTCCTGCAGCTCGGTCAGCATGCCGGAAACGGCTTCTGCCACTTCACCTTTCAGGTGGCCATACATCTTGCCTTCGAAGTGCTGTTCCAGCTCAGGAATGCTCTGCCCGGTCACGCCGGAGAGGATATCCAGCAGGTTGGAGACGCCCGCTTTGTTCTGCACGTCGTAGCGCACTACTGGCGGCTCGTCGGAATCGGTGACCGCGCGCTTGAGCTTTTTAACGACCGATTTCGGATCTTCCAGCAGGCCGATAACGTTGTTGCGGTTATCGTCAGACTTGGACATCTTCTTGGTCGGCTCCAGCAGCGACATGACGCGCGCGCCGGATTTCGGAATAAACGGCTCTGGCACTTTAAACACGTCGCCATAAAGCGCGTTAAAGCGCTGGGCGATATCGCGGCTCAGCTCCAGGTGCTGCTTCTGGTCTTCACCCACCGGCACCTGGTTGGTCTGATACAGCAGGATGTCAGCCGCCATCAGCACCGGATAGTCGAACAGGCCGGCGTTAATGTTTTCAGAGTAGCGCGCGGATTTATCCTTGAACTGAGTCATACGGCTCAGCTCGCCGAAATAGGTGTAGCAGTTAAGCGCCCAGCCCAGCTGTGCGTGCTCCGGCACGTGAGACTGAACGAAAATGGTGCTCTTCTCTGGGTCGATACCGCAGGCCAGGTACAGCGCCAGGGTGTCCAGGGTGGCTTTGCGCAGCTTCTCAGGATCCTGACGGGCGGTAATCGCATGGAGATCGACGATGCAGTAAATGCAATGGTAGTCATCCTGCATGCTGACCCACTGACGTAACGCACCCATGTAGTTACCAATGGTCAATTCACCTGAAGGCTGTGCGCCACTAAAAACGATGGGCTTAGTCATTATTCAATTCCTGATGTTCACTGTGCGAAAGCCCGAGTGCGGGCAACAAATCTTTGAAGTGGTCGAACACAACGTCCGGCTCACTCAGCGTGATGGCTTCACCGTAGTTGTAGCCATAGGTTAATCCGACGGAAGGACACCCAGCCGCTCGGGCAGCCAGAATATCATTACGTGAATCCCCGACAAAGAGCAGCTCCGCAGGCGTTAAGGATAATTTTCCTGCCACCAGCAACAGTGGTTCCGGATGCGGCTTTTTGTTCTGCACGTCATCCCCGCCTACAATCACGGAGAAGTATTTCGCAATATCCAGCGCCTCCAGCAGCGGCGCAACAAACGGCGTCGGCTTGTTGGTCACCAGCCCCAGCGGGATCCCTTTGGCATGCAGCGCGCTCAAGGTTTCCAGGACGTCCGGGAACAGGAAGCTCCCCTCCTCGACGGTCTCTTCGTAGAAGCGGTCGAACAGCTTGCGAAGAATACGCAGCTGCTCATCCTGCGGGATATCGGCGTGATCGACGCTCGGTTTACCCTGCGCGGAACGCTGCGACGCGCGTTCCTGACGAGCCCATGTTAACGCGCGCTCCATCAGGACATCGGCACCGTTGCCAATCCACGTAATCACACGATCTTCGCCCGCAACGGGCAGTTCAAGAGCGTACAACGCTTGGTCTACGGCGCTCGTTAAACCCGGCGCGCTGTCGACCAACGTGCCGTCGAGGTCGAATGCCACACCCCGAATTGCCTGCAATTTATCCATGACTTACCTTCGCCAGCTCTCGGCGCATTTCATCAATGACTTTTTTATAATCCGGTTGGTCGAAAATTGCCGAACCTGCAACGAACATATCCGCGCCCGCTGCCGCAATTTCGCCAATGTTATTCACTTTCACACCGCCGTCCACTTCCAGACGAATATCGTAGCCTGACTCGTCAATGCGACGGCGCACTTCGCGCAGCTTATCCAGCGTGTGGGGGATGAACGACTGGCCGCCAAAGCCCGGGTTAACGGACATCAGCAAAATCACGTCCAGCTTGTCCATAACGTAGTCCAGATAGCTCAGCGGCGTAGCCGGGTTAAACACCAGCCCCGCCTTACAGCCGTTCTCTTTGATCAGCTGCAGCGTGCGGTCAACGTGCTCGGAGGCTTCCGGATGGAAGGTGATGATGCTGGCGCCCGCTGCGGCGAAATCTGGCACGATGCGATCGACAGGCTTCACCATCAGGTGAACGTCGATCGGTGCGGTAATGCCGTAGTTACGCAGCGCCTTGAGCACCATCGGACCGATGGTCAGATTGGGAACGTAGTGGTTATCCATAACGTCGAAATGGACGACATCTGCGCCAGCTGCGAGAGCTTTAGCCGTGTCTTCACCCAGGCGGGCAAAATCGGCCGACAGAATTGAGGGGGCAATCAAAAACTGTTTCATCCGCATCTCCTTGAAATGTATTTACCGGCGGGCAAAACGGCTCAGGGGCGATAAAGAGCCAGGAGTTCGTCCACCTTTTTACGTGTGCCGCCGTTGCTGCTAATGCTACGCCGCACCTTAACCTGAAAATGCTTCGCGGCTTTGTACCATTCGCGCGTATCAGGGGTATCGTGATTTGAAATTAACACCGGAATTCTTTTGCTGACCAGCTTTTCCGCCATCTCCGCCAGACGGGCCTGTTCGGCCGGGCTGAAACTGTTGGTGTGGTAGGCGGTGAAGTTCGCCGTCGCAGACAGCGGCGCGTAAGGAGGATCGCAGTAAACCACCGAATTTACGCCTGCCAGTTCCATACACTCTTCATAGGAGAGGCAGTGGAATTCTGCATTCTGCGCTTTTTCCGCAAAGTGATACAGCTCGTCCTGCGGGAAATACGGGCGCTTATAGCGACCAAACGGCACGTTAAATTCACCGCGCAGATTATACCGGCACAGGCCGTTGTAACCATGGCGGTTGAGATAAAGGAACAGCAGCGCGCGGCGGAACGGATCCTGGCTCTGATTAAACTCCGTGCGGAACTGGTAGTAGACGTCAGGGTTGTTGTTCTCTGGGGTAAACAGCTTGCGCGCCTCTTCCACATACTCATCGGTACGCAGCTTAACAATGTTATAGAGGCTGATAAGGTCGCTGTTGATATCCGCCAGGATATAACGAGAAAAATCGGTGTTCAGGAACACCGATCCCGCGCCCACGAAGGGCTCGATAAGACACTCGCCTTTTGGCAGGTGCTTTTTAATATCATCGAGCAGGGGGTATTTCCCCCCTGCCCATTTCAGAAAAGCGCGATTTTTTTTCATGCTGACTAACTGATTACACCTTCTCCGGCTGTGGAGAAAGCTCCGACAGCATCCTGCGCTTTAAACATTACTTCAGATCGGCCTGCACCTGATGAATCGGCTTCGCCCATGGGTTCTTAGCCTGAACATCAGCAGGCAGCGACGCCACGGCGCGTTTCGCTTCATCTTTGGAAGCGTAAACACCGCTTACCAGCACATACCACGGCTGACCGTTACGGGTCGTCTGATAAACCACATAGTTTTTCAGATTCGATTTCTTCGCCCAGCCGTTGAGGTTGTCATAGTTAGACGAACTGCTCAACTGCAGCGTGTAGTTGCTAGATGGCGCAGATTTCAGCGAACCGACGTTGCCAGCGGTTTTACCTGCTGCTGCACTGGAAGCCGTCGCCGTTGCGGCAGGCGCAGCGGTGGCAGCAGGTGCCGTTGTAGTTGCCGTCGCTTTCGGCGCAGTCTGCGTGACTGGCGCTTTAGCTGGTTCGCTTACTGCAGCCGTTTCTGTGCGTTTCGGCTGTGCCGGTGCGGCTTTCAATTCAGGCGCTTTTACCACGGCCTGAGGTTTGGTTTCACGCTTAGGCTCAATGACAGCCTGCTTACGTTCAGGACGTGTTGCAGTTTGCGTCTGGCGCGGCTTGGTTTCCGTTGCTGCAGTCTGCAGCTGAGCGGTAGAACCGTGAATCGGCGCGACGGTTGCAGGTTCAGTTGGCAGCGTAGAGTTAACCACGACGTTATCAACCTGCTGCTGGTTTTGCGGCTGCATCAGCGCATTGTTCAGGTCTCCCTGAACTTCAACACGCTGCTGGCCTTGAGGCGTGACAGGGGCCTGGCCCTGAGCAGGCGTTGACGAAACGGGCGGCAGAGAAACATCCTGCGGCGTCGTTGTGTTGCTGGCAGTCTGCTCAGCAGAAGTGGTACCCGGCGCTGGCTGTGCACCATTCGCCTGATCCGTCGCATCATTACCGGAGAGATTAATGCTCTTCTCTGCGGAGGCGGTTTGTTCGGTTGAGTTGGTGGACGGTGCTTTCAGCGCGGAGCCAATGCCAACAATCAGCAGTACAAGCACCAGAACGCCAAGCCCCATCATGATGTACTGACGGGAGGCCGTTTTTTGCGCAGCGGCTTTTTTACGTTTACGCGGGCGACGCTCTACAGGCTGTTCGTCCATTGAATCTTCTTCGGACTCATAATCCTCTTCTTCTCGCTCATCACGCGCGTTACGGCTGCGCGAAGGGCGACGATCGTCTGCATCCAGATCAACATCGTCAAAGTTGATCTGCGGCTCGTTATCACGTTCTGAAGATTGACGAGAACGACCAGTACGACGATCGCTGGGATCGGGTTTCAGCTCGTCTTCTGGTTTGAATTCATCCATTTAACACCCCACTCAAAGGCTTATGCCTACGTCTTTGCATTTCGCCTGAAGCTAAACGACCACCGGTAACAGTGGCCTGACCTTTCTAGTTGTTACGCCTGCTGGCAATCAGCAATAGCGCCAAGAACGACATCGTGCGACACTCCGCCGCGCACTTCACTCTTCCCTATTGCAAGCGGGAGTACAAGACGCATCTCACCTGCCAATACTTTTTTATCGCGCATCATGTGGGGTAAATACGCTTGCGCCGACATCTCTTGCGGCCCGGTTACCGGCAAACCCGCACGTTCAAGCAGTGCAATGATACGTGCCGTTTCTTCCGGTTTAAACTGCCCAAGGCGTTCAGAGGTGCGGGCTGCCATGACCATGCCGGCCGAGACGGCTTCACCGTGCAGCCAGTTGCCGTAACCCATTTCTGCTTCAATGGCGTGGCCAAACGTATGCCCAAGATTCAGTAAAGCACGTAAGCCCGTTTCACGCTCGTCTGCGGCGACAACTTCTGCTTTCAGCTCACAACAACGACGAATGCAGTATGCCAGTTTCGCCTCATCCAGGCGCAGCAACGCATCCATATTCTCTTCAAGCCAGTTAAAGAACTCGCCATCCAGAATAATGCCGTATTTGATCACTTCAGCCAGGCCAGAAGCCAGCTCGCGCTTCGGCAGGGTTTTCAGACAGTCGAGATCCACCACCACCGACGCAGGCTGGTAGAACGCGCCAATCATGTTTTTGCCGAGGGGATGGTTAACTGCCGTTTTGCCACCCACAGAGGAGTCGACCTGAGACAGCAACGTGGTCGGGATTTGAATAAAACGGACGCCACGTTGGTAGCTTGCGGCCGCAAAGCCGGTCAGATCGCCCACAACACCGCCGCCCAGGGCAAGCAGTGTTGTATCGCGACCGTGCGGTTTTTGCAGCAATGCGGTAAAGACGGTATCGAGCACCGTCAGGCTTTTATACTGCTCGCCATCGGGCAGAATCACACTGTCGACTTTTACGCCTGCCTGCTCAAGCAGGTGGCGTACGCGGTCGAGATAAAGCGGAGCCAGCGTCTCATTGGTGACCAGCATCGCCTGATCACCCGCTTTTAGTGGTAAAAAGGAAGCTGGGTCGTTAAACAAACCAGCCGCGATGGTGATAGGGTAACTACGTTCCCCGAGAGTAACTGTAATCCTCTCCATGACGCGACATCCACCTTTAATGCTTTTACCCGCAGGCGAGTGTATATAAAGCCAGAATCAGTTGCTTTCCAGCATATGAATAATCTGGTTTGCAACCACTTTAGCGCTCTGATCGTCAGTACGAATGGTCACATCGGCAATCTCTTCATACAGCGGATTGCGTTCATCGGCCAACGCTTCCAGAACTTCGCGTGGTGGCGTTTCAACCTGCAGCAGCGGGCGCTTTTTATCGCGCTGCGTACGTGCCAGCTGTTTCTCAATGGTCGTCTCGAGATAGACCACTACGCCACGGGCGGAGAGACGGTTGCGGGTTTCGCGAGATTTCACAGAGCCGCCGCCTGTTGCCAGTACGATGCCCTGTTTTTCCGTGAGTTCGTTGATCACTTTTTCTTCTCGGTCACGGAAACCTTCTTCGCCTTCTACATCGAAAACCCAGCCCACATCAGCTCCGGTTCGTTTCTCAATCTCTTGATCAGAATCGTAAAATTCCATATTGAGTTGTTGAGCTAACTGACGCCCAATAGTGCTTTTGCCGGCACCCATAGGCCCAACCAGAAAGATATTGCGTTTCTCTGCCATTTTATCGGTACTACTAAGACTATTCGTTAATGGTAATCCCCGCTTCGCAGACACCCGGCGTAGCAGGACATGAACTGAAACCTCATATGCAATAGAGCGAGAGTCAGACTAAAAATTATCTCAATACTCCGGCTTGTTTGGCAACTGATTAAATCACCGCGCCGGGCGCATAAGGTAATAAGACGTAAGTCCAACTCAAATCGGTACTCCTTGTATGCTAATTCATGCCCCACGTCAAACATCTGCAACAAACTGAATGCAAAATCATTGCGGGGATCGTTACCCGTTAGTGAATACCGACCAGACGTGGCGTAATAAACACCACTAACTCACGCCGCTCATTATCTTTTCCATCATGGCGAAAAAGCTGTCCCAGCCAGGGGATGTTCCCAAGCCCGGGCACGCTGTCGCTGCCGGTTTTGTTCTTTTGCGAAAAAATTCCGCCCAGCGCCAGCGTTTCTCCACTTTTTACCTCCACCTGGGTTTCTATCTCCTGCTTGTCGATAGCCAGCGTTTCGCCATCGGCCTGCTGCAACACCTGTCCCGGCATGTTTTCACTGATGTGTAACTTCAGGCGCACGCGCCCGCCGGGCAATACTACCGGCGTGACCTCCATTCCGAGTACCGCCTCTTTGAACTCCACCGAGGTCGCCCCGCTTTCACCGCTTGAAACCTGATACGGGATCTCGCTTCCCTGCTTGATGCTGGCCGGTTGCATGTGCGAGGCCAGCAGCCGCGGGCTGGCGATGATATCGACCTGCTGTTTTTGCTCCAGCGCAGAGAGCTCCAGATCCAACAGCCTGCCGTTAATCCGCCCGATGTTAAACCCCACATGCGTGGTAGCACTGGCCACAGAAAGATCGCTGCCAAGCGTCGTGATCTGTCCAACCTTGCCCGCCTCAGTGGCCTCGGCAAGATTCCACTTCACCCCCAACTCACGCAGGCTTTTTTCATTAATGGTGACAATGTGCGCCGCCAGCTCAACCTGCTCGACGGGAATATCCATCTGAGCCGCCCACTGCTGCAGCGCCTCCAGCACCGCCTGGCTATCCCTGACCAGCAGACGGTTAGTGCGTTTGTCGACAGATAAACTCCCCTTTGGACTCAGGAGCGTTTCCGCAGCTTTTTGCAATTCTCCGGCATCCGCATAAGAAAATGGGATGCTTTTTGAGACCAGCGGTGCATCAAGTTGACGACGCGCCCGCTCCTGCTCTAAACGTTCCCGCTGCTCGCGCTGCCATGCCGCGGTATGAACATAAAAAATACCGCCCTCCTCACGCAAAACGAGCCCGGCGCTGGTGACAACCGTCTGTAACGCCTGCCGCCAGGGGACGCGCGTCAGGTTAAGCGAGAGCATGCCGCTGACATCCGGCGATACCACCAGATTACGGTTCTCCTGCGTAACCAGCGCCTGTAGCACCTGAACCACCGGCACGTCATCCACCACCAGCGTGACCGGCTTTGGCACGGCGGCCCACAGCGGGCGGCTGAACGCCAGCAGCAACAGCACTATCCTTAACTTCATTTTTATCCTTTCCTTCTCGTTGCCACGCCCATTCTTCGGGATCGCATGTGTCACCCACATCAACAACCAGTTCCGTTTCATTGATGGCCGTTATCCGCCAGCCCGCCGGGAAACGTTCCTGCGCTTTCAGGCGATGCCAGCGCCGTTGCCCATCCTGTAAAATGCCAACGCGCTGCTGCCCTCCTACCATTCCGCGGTAGTGCCACTGTGCCAGCTCGGCTGTGGCGCAGGGGTCATCCGGCGGGCGAAAGGGATCGCGCATGCCGGTCAACAGCAGCGCCGAGCAAACCAGCAGATATCTCGCGCTATTTCGCATGTTCCAGCTCCAGCCGCAGGCGTAACGCCGTACTTTGTGGCGAAAGCGTAAAAGCAGCGACCCATACATCCCGCTGCGCCAGCCGGGAAAAAAGAGAAGGGATCGCCTGCCACTCCGCCTCCAGCGCCAGTTCACCGCCGTTCTGCAACGGCTTCCAGTGAAGGAGCCTTGTGCCCTCCCCCTGAAAATCGAGCGGTGAAAAGGGCTTTAGCTCCAGTGCCGTCCGGGTTTGCGGGCTAAACGGCGCCTGACTGGCGTTGGGCCACAGCGACGCGTTAGTCCGCGCGGCCTGGATCAACTGCTGCTGTCGCTCCGCACACTGCTGCTCTACTGGCCGGAGTAATAGGCCCGATGCTGCCAGCCCCATCAGGAGAATAGCCAGCCCCCCGCAGACCAGCCGACACCAGGGACGACTTTCACACCAGCGTTCTAACAAGGTGTCCACGCGTTACCCCTCGCTTTTCAGGTGCAGAGTGAACATCCAGCGCCCCTGGCTATCCTGCCGGAGTTCCCCCTCTGGCCCGGTCGTAAAGCCGTCTATGTGCCCCAGCCCATTACGTAAGGCAGAGAGCGCCGGCAGGGTCGTGGCATATCCGATCAACATCAGAGCTGGAGGCTGATAACGCAGCTCTGTCAGCCAGACCTGCGCAGGCATAGCGCCAGAAAGTGTCTCCAGCACCCGTTGCCATGCGCGGCGCGGCGGCGTGCCAGCAGGTTTCTGCGCCTCTGCTGTGGGTCGCTGGCGAGACACAAGGCCACGCTGCACGGACTGCGTACCCGCCAGTTGAGCCTGTAGCGCGCGCAGCGTTACCAGATGGTTCATCCTTACGCTAAAAACGGCCAGCAGCATGAGCAGCAATGCGCCGGCAAACACGCCGCCCCAGAAACGCAGGCATCGCGCGCGCCGCTGCTGACGCCAGGGCAGGAAGTTGGTCATGTTCATTCAGGCACCTCGCTCATGGCCAGCGCCAGCGCGACGGTATAGTCAGCCCCGCATTCGGGAAGAGGCGCATGCCAGCGCTGCAGCGTTTCCCATGGGGTTCGTTCGGCATCAAAGAGCGCGATGTCGTTCTGGCTGAGAGCCAGCAGCGCCGCCAGCTCAGTGACGTTTTCTGCTTCAGCGGTATAACGACGCCCCCACTGATGGCGCATGGCCCACAGCCATTGATGCGCATCCCGCCAGGCGACGCACTGCGTCGGCGCTACCGCAGGCAGCAGGTTCGCCAGCGCGCTGGCATCCGGAGTGATGGTAGCCAGCCGCAAACGTAGCGTTTTCGCCAGAGTCAGAAGCGTTTCAACCTCTTTGTTTTGTGCAGCAGTCACGTGGAACGTATTGCTGAAGGTGTCCTGGGTGTAGTCGAAACAGAGGGACTCTGCAGACATCTCCAGTTCGCGCGAGAGCGCCGCCCCCAGCCACGAGAGCTGCTCGCTGTCGCGCAATGCAAGTGCTGGACGGGGCAACGATTTTTGCAGAGTCCGTGCAGCAGGGAAGGAGAGAAACACCCGGTGGTAGTGCGGTAGCGCTTTCCGCCAGCCGCGTAAGGCATCGGCCAGCGCTTCTGGCTGACAAATTTTGCCGTCACGAATGATGCCTTCGGCCAGAGGAATGGCCCACCAGCGGCGTAAGCACCAGCCGCCTCTCTCCCGGGCCAGCGCCGCAATCAGCACCCTATCCTGTTGAATATGCACGCCCGTTTGCCATGTTTTGAAAGCCATGCTTCACGATCTCCTTATCGCCCGTCGCCTTGACGGCTATATCAATGAATCAGGCTTGCCTTTATACTACCGCGCGATTGTTTAGAAACTGCCCAAGTGAAACCAAATGGGAAATCTCCGGTGAAGTTCGTAAAGTATTTATTCATCCTTGCAGTCTGTTGCATTCTGCTGGGAGCAGGCTCGATTTACGGTTTGTACAAATATATTGAGCCACAGCTACCTGATGTCGCCACGCTCCGCGATGTGCGCCTCCAGATCCCGATGCAGGTCTATAGCGCCGATGGCGAACTGATGGCGCAGTATGGCGAGAAGCGTCGTATCCCGCTGACCTTAAACCAAATACCCCCCGTGATGGTGAAAGCTTTTATCGCCACAGAGGACAGCCGTTTCTACGAGCACCACGGTGTCGATCCGGTGGGGATTTTCCGTGCCGCAAGCATTGCATTGTTCTCCGGTCATGCCTCCCAGGGGGCGAGTACCATTACGCAGCAGCTGGCGCGTAACTTCTTCCTCAGCCCCGAAAAGACGCTGACACGTAAGATCAAAGAGGTGTTCCTGGCGATCCGTATTGAGCAGCTGCTGAGCAAGGACGAGATCCTTGAGCTGTACCTCAATAAAATCTACCTGGGCTACCGTGCCTATGGCGTGGGGGCTGCCGCACAGGTGTACTTCGGTAAGCCTGTTGAGCAGCTCACCTTAAGCGAAATGGCAACCATTGCCGGTCTGCCAAAAGCGCCCTCTACGTTCAACCCGCTCTACTCGCTCGATCGCGCCACCTCACGTCGTAACGTCGTCCTTTCACGTATGCTGAGCGAAGGCTATATCAGCCAGAGCGAGTACGACCAGGCGCGTAACGACGTTATTGACGCCAATTACCACGCCCCTGAGATCGCTTTCTCTGCCCCTTATCTGACCGAAATGGTGCGCCAGGAGATGGTGAGTCGTTATGGCGACAAGGCCTATGAAGACGGCTATCGCGTGTACACCACCGTCACCCGTAAAGTGCAGCAGGCGGCTCAGGACGCGGTGCGCAATAACGTGATGGACTACGATATGCGTCATGGCTATCGTGGCCCGTCGAACGTGCTCTGGAAAGTGGGTGAGAGCGCCTGGGACAGCAAAAAAATCACCAGCACGCTGAAAGCGCTGCCAACATACGGTCCGCTCCTTCCAGCCGTGGTCACTCAGGCCGATCCTCAGGAAGCCGTTGCGACGCTGGCGGACGGCACGTCCGTTTCCTTGCGTATGGACGGTATTCGCTGGGCGCGTCCATACCGTTCAGACACCCTGCAGGGGCCAACGCCGCGCAAAGTGACCGACGTGGTACAGACCGGGCAGCAGATCTGGGTACGCAAGGTTGGCGATGCCTGGTGGCTGGCGCAGGTACCGGATGTCAACTCGGCCCTGGTCTCTATCAACCCACAGAACGGGGCGGTAATGGCGCTGGTCGGCGGGTTCGATTTCAACCAGAGCAAATTTAACCGCGCCACGCAGGCCCTGCGTCAGGTCGGTTCCAACATCAAACCGTTCCTCTACACGGCTGCGATGGATAAGGGACTGACCCTTGCCAGCATTCTTAACGACGTGCCAATCTCCCGCTGGGATGCCGGTGCCGGTTCCGACTGGCAGCCGAAGAACTCCCCAGCGGAGTACGCCGGTCCAATTCGTCTTCGTCAGGGTCTTGGGCAGTCGAAAAACGTGGTGATGGTGCGTGCCATGCGCGCGATGGGCGTCGACTATGCGGCAGAGTACCTGCAGCGCTTCGGCTTCCCGGCGCAGAATATCGTTCGCACCGAGTCGCTGGCATTAGGTTCAGCCTCCTTTACGCCGCTTCAGGTCGCGCGCGGATACTCGGTGATGGCTAACGGCGGCTTCCTGGTTGACCCGTACTTCATCAGTAAAATCGAGAACGACCAGGGCGGCGTGCTGTTTGAAGCGAAGCCGAAAATCGCCTGCCCTGAGTGTGATATTCCGGTCATTTACGGCAATACGCCGAAATCCGAGGTGCTCGAAAACAAGGACATGGAAGACCCTGCCGTGTCTCAGGAGCAGCCGAATATCGTCTTACCGCAGCCGCAGCTGGAGCAGGCTAACCAGTCGCTGGTGGCGCAAACCGGCGCGCAGGAGTACGCCCCGCACGTTATCAACACGCCGCTGGCGTTCCTGATCAAGAGCGCGCTGAACACCAACATCTTCGGTGAACCGGGCTGGCAGGGTACCGGCTGGCGTGCAGGGCGCGATCTGCAGCGCCACGATATCGGCGGTAAAACCGGGACAACCAACAGCTCGAAAGATGCGTGGTTCTCCGGCTACGGGCCGGGCGTGGTGACGTCGGTCTGGATCGGTTTCGACGATCATCGCCGTGATTTAGGCCGTACCACGGCATCCGGCGCGATTAAAGATCAGATTTCCGGCTACGAAGGCGGCGCCAAAAGCGCGCAGCCGGCCTGGGATGCCTACATGAAATCCGTTCTTGAAGGCGTGCCGGAGCAGCCGCTGACGCCGCCGCCGGGCGTGGTGACGGTCAATATTGACCGCAGCACCGGTCAGCTCGCAAACGGTGGTAATAGCCGCGCCGAATATTTCATTGAGGGCACGCAGCCAACCACGCAGGCGGTGCACGAGGTGGGAACGGAGATTATTGATAACGGCGAGACGCACGAGCTGTTCTGACAACAAAGCAAAACGGCAACCTCGGGTTGCCGTTTTTGTGTTTGCTCCCTCTCCCGTGGGAGAGGGTTAGGGTGAGGGCATCAGGCCACTACAGTCTCCCCTGCCCCTTCAGCCACTCCCGGACCAGGAACAGCGCGCTCACGTTGCGCGCCTCGTTAAAGTCAGGGTCTTCCAGCAAATCCATCAGGTGCGCCAGCGGCCAGCGAACCTGCGGCAGCGGCTCCGGCTCGTCTCCCTCAAGCGATTCAGGATAGAGATCTTCAGCCACCACGATATTCATTTTGCTGGAAAAATAAGACGGTGCCATGCTCAGCTTTTTCAGGAACGACAGCTCGTTCGCACCAAAACCCACCTCTTCTTTCAGCTCGCGGTTTGCCGCTTCAAAGACCGTTTCGCCCGGATCGATGAGCCCTTTCGAGAACCCAAGCTCGTAAGATTCCGTCCCCACGGCGTATTCGCGGATCAAAATCAGATGATCGTCGACGATAGGCACAATCATTACCGCTTCGCGCGAGGAGGGTCGCATACGTTCATAAACACGACGCACACCGTTGCTGAACTCCAGGTCCACACTCTCGACATTAAACAGGCGCGATTTAGCGACAGTTTCAACATTCAGAATGGTGGGTTTTTGTAGTGGTTTGCTCATCTTGATGGGGTCTTAGCAGTGTGAACTGGCTTTATTGTGCGATATGCCGCACGGTTTCGGCAATGTCAATCGTTCTTTATTTACATTTATGCAACGTAGCAGGGATCAATCCTCAATTCAAAACAAATGTCAAGAGGTTGAAATGTTTCCAGGAATTTGCTGATATCGCGCCATGGCAGGCTTTGCTATCATCACCGGTCACTGGGATGCGCTTCAGAATGCTCAAGTTCGACTCCATACTTGCCGATAGCCAGCCACAGATTCTCATTCAATGTAAAGGTGCTACTGACTACACCTGTAAGATAAGTAAGATGGGGAAAGCATGAGCACCATTTTGATTGTTCTCGCTGCTATGCTGGTCAGCGCATTGATTGCAGGGTGGCTGTACAGGCGACGCGTACAGCGCCGTTACCGGCTGCCCTTTTTAAATGCCTTCGCGGGTGCGACAACCCGTAAGCTCACGCAAGACGAGCGCGATGCAGTTGAAAACTATCTCGAAACGCTGAACCGTTCTCAGTTAACGCCTGGGCCGACGGGAGCCACCGCTGCGCCTGTCGCGCTTAAGCTGAACGCGCAAAGTGACACCGTGCTCTGCGTGACGCGCTCCATCACGCGCTACGGCATTACGACTGACGACCCCAACAAGTGGCGCTACTACCTTGATTCCGTTGAGGTGCATCTGCCTCCTTCCTGGGAGCAGTACATTAACGACGAAAACAGCGTTGAGCTGATTCACACCGATTCGCTGCCGCTGGTGATCTCGCTCAACGGCCATACCCTGAATGACTATCTTCACGAAGCCCCGCGCTTTGCGCTGGAGCGCACGAGCTCAACGCAGGCCTCTATTCGTGGTGAAGAGACCGAGCAGATTGAACTGCTGAATATTCGTCAGGAAACGCATGAAGAGTACGCTCTGAGTCGTCCGGACGGTATTCGTGAAGCCATCCTGATCGTTGCCGCTTTCCTGCTCTTTTTTGTCTGCCTGCTGACGCCGGACGTCTTTGTCCCGTGGCTGGCGGGTGGCGCAGTGTTGCTTCTGGCGGCCGGGTTGTGGGGACTCTTTGCCCCGCCGACCAAAACCTCGCTGCGGGAGATCCACTGCCTGCGCGGCACGCCAAAGCGCTGGGGCCTGTTCGGTGAGAACGATCAGGAGCATCTCAACAATATTTCACTCGGTATTATTGACCTTATCTATCCGCGCCACTGGCAGCCGTGGATTGCGCAGGATTTAGGGCAGAAAACCGATATTGATATCTACCTTGACCGCCACGTTGTGCGTCAGGGGCGCTTCCTGTCTCTGCATGATGAAGTGAAAAATTTCCCGCTTCAGCACTGGCTCCGCAGCACGGTCATCGCCGGCGGCGCCGGGCTGGTGTTTATCATGCTGCTGCTTTTCGTGCCGCTGGATATGCCCATCAAATTTACCCTTTCGTGGATCAAAGGCGCGCAGACCATCGAGGCGACCAGCGTCAATCAGCTCGATGAAGCGGGCGTGCGGGTGGGCGATACGCTGCGCCTGAAGGGCACCGGGATGTGTAACATCCATACTCCGGGGGCGTGGAACACGCGCCAGAACTCGCCGTTCATGCCGTTCGACTGTTCGCAAATTATCTGGAACGACGCGCCGCCGCTGCCGCTGCCGGAATCTGAAGTGGTGAATAAAGCCACGGCGCTGACCCAGACGGTTAACCGCCAGCTGCACCCGAAACCGGACGATGACTCACGCGTCAGCCCCGCGCTGCGTTCCGCCATTCAGAAATCAGGTATGATTCTGCTGGATGATTTTGGCGATATCGTTCTGAAAACCCAGGATTTATGCTCCACGCAGGATGAGTGCGTACGCCTCAAAAACGCGCTGGTTAACCTCGGGAACAGTAAAGACTGGGACTCGCTGGTGAAACGCGCCGAAGCGGGACGACTGGATGGCGTCAACGTGCTGCTGCGTCCGGTCAGCGCGGAGTCGCTGGATAACCTGGTCGCGACGTCGACATCGCCGTTTATGATGCGCGAAACCACCCGGGCGGCTCAGGCGCTCAACAGCCCGGCGCCGGGCGGCTTTGTGATTGCCAGCGATGAAGGCAGCGACCTGGTCGATCAGCCTTACCCGCAGGTTGCGCTTTACGACTACCCGGCGCAGGAGCAGTGGAGCCAGTTCCAGCGCCTGGCGCAGATGCTGATGCAAACGCCGTTTAGTGCCGAAGGGATTGTTACAAGCATCTACACCGACGCCAACGGCACCCGCCATATCGGCCTGCACCGGATGCCGGACAGCGCAGGATTGTGGCGTTACATTGGCACCTCTCTGCTGATGGTCGCCATGCTGATCGCCATTTTCTGGAACGGTTTTATGGCGCTGCGCCGCTACCAGCGCTCGCGAACGCGTCTGGCTGAGATCCAGCAATATTACGAGAATTGCCTCAATCCTAAGCTGATCCCCTCCTCTGAGAGCCTGATCTGATAACGTCGTTGCGCGACAAGATGTGCTACCCTGTCGCGCACGTTTCTTCTGGCTGGAGTTCCCCCCTATGCATCTTGATATCGACTGGCAGCAGGTCGACACCGTTCTGCTGGATATGGACGGCACGCTGCTCGATCTCGCCTTTGACAACTATTTCTGGCAAAAGCTGGTGCCGGAAACCTATGGTGAACAGCAGGGTATCTCCCCGGCAGAAGCGCAGGCGTTCATTCGTTCGCAATATAGCGCGGTGCAACATACGCTAAACTGGTACTGTCTGGATTACTGGAGCGAGCGCCTCGGTTTGGATATTTGTGCCATGACCACCGCCCAGGGACCACGCGCCGTGCTGCGCGAAGATACGGTTCCATTCCTGGACGCGCTGAAAGCCAGCGGCAAGCGCCGTATTTTGCTGACTAACGCGCATCCACATAACCTGGCCGTGAAGCTGGAGCACACGGGGCTGGCGTCGCACCTTGATTTATTACTTTCTACCCACACATTTGGTTATCCGAAAGAGGATCAGCGGTTGTGGCATGCGGTGAAGGAAGAGACCGGCCTGCAGCCGGAACGCACACTGTTCATTGACGACAGCGAGCCCATTCTGGATTCCGCGGCAACGTTTGGCATTCGCTATTGTCTGGGCGTTACCAATCCTGACTCTGGCCTGGCTGAAAAACGCTATCTGCGCCATCCGGGGCTGAACGACTACCGCCAGATGATCCCCTCACTAACCGTGAAGGAGACGCCATGAAAGAAAAGCCCTCAGACGGGGTAAGACTGGATAAATGGCTGTGGGCAGCCCGTTTTTATAAAACGCGCGCCCTTGCCCGCGAGATGGTTGACGGCGGTAAAGTGCATTACAACGGCCAGCGCAGCAAGCCGAGCAAGCTGGTTGAGCTGAACGCCACCTTAACGCTGCGCCAGGGCAACGACGAACGTACGGTAGTGATTAAAGCCATTACCGAACAGCGACGGCCCGCATCGGAAGCCGTACTGCTTTATGAAGAGACGGCTGAAAGCGTTGAAAAGCGCGAGAAAACCGCGCTGGCGCGCAAAATGAATGCGCTGACCATGCCCCACCCGGACCGGCGACCGGATAAAAAAGAGCGCCGCGATCTGATGAAATTTAAACACGGTGAGAGCGAGTAACCCTCACCCGCACGAGAGATGAAAATGGCCCAACACGACCAATTACACCGCTATCTGTTTGAACAATTCGCCGTGCGCGGCGAGCTGGTCACCGTATCCGAAACCTGGAAACAGATTCTGGAAAACCACAACTACCCGCTGCCGGTGAAGACCCTGTTGGGCGAACTGCTTGTTGCCACCAGCCTGCTGACCGCGACGCTGAAGTTTGCCGGCGATATCACCGTGCAGCTGCAGGGTGACGGCCCGATGACGCTGGCGGTGATCAACGGCAATAACCAGCAGCAGATGCGCGGCGTAGCGCGCGTTCAGGGCGACGTGCCTGAAAATGCAGACCTCAAAACGCTGGTGGGCAATGGCTACCTGGTGATCACCATCTCCCCGGAGGAAGGTGAACGCTATCAGGGCGTGGTCGGTCTGGAAGGCGATACCCTGGCAGCCTGCCTGGAAGACTACTTCATGCGCTCCGAACAGCTCCCAACGCGTCTGTTCATCCGCACCGGTGAAGTGGACGGCCAGCCTGCTGCGGGCGGCATGCTGCTGCAGGTTCTGCCTGCACAGGACGCGCAGACCAATGACTTTGAGCATCTGGCGACGCTGACCGAAACCATCAAGGCGGAAGAGCTGTTCAACCTGTCGGCGACCGACGTGCTGTGGCGTCTGTATCACGAAGAAGAAGTGACCGTGTACGATCCGCAGTCCGTGGAGTTTAAGTGCACCTGCTCACGCGAGCGCTGCGCTGGCGCACTGAAAACCCTGCCGGATGAAGAGATCGACAGCATCATGGCTGAAGACGGCGAAATTGATATGCACTGTGACTACTGCGGTACGCACTACGTGTTCAATTCGATGGATATCGCTGAGATCCGCAACAACGCCTCCCCGGCGGATCCACAGGTTCACTAAACCTCTTTCCCCCTCACCCTCTCCCCAAAGGGGAGAGGGAACGTGAACCCCCTCTCCCCTTTGGGGAGAGGGCCGGGGTGAGGCGCAGCCCCAAAAGCTGAATCGTTTTCATAATGTAACTCTTACGTAATTTTCTTACATGTATGCGATTACATTCACATTCTTTCCGATAAAATCACCAGTCTTTAACCTTTTCGGAACATTTTCCCCAACCAAAAAGCGATTCCTGCGATAATCCGCCTGCACTGTGACTGGAGTCGCAGCGTTTTCCGTTAGTAAGGGTTTTATCCAGATGCACAAATCTATGAGCCCCGTCGCGGTTAACATCCCCAGAAAAACCCTACAATTTCAGGCAGTACATATTGGCTAAGGAGCAGTGATATGCGTGTTACTGGTTTAACCCCGCAAGATCTCAAGGCTTATGGTATTCACGACGTCCAGGAAGTCGTCTACAACCCCGATTACGATACGCTGTATCAGGAAGAGCTCAATCCAGCACTGGAAGGATACGAGCGCGGTGTGTTGACGAACCTTGGTGCTATCGCCGTCGATACCGGTATCTTTACCGGTCGTTCGCCGAAAGATAAGTATATCGTCCGCGACGAAACCACCCGCGATACGCTGTGGTGGGCTGACAAAGGCAAAGGGAAGAACGACAACAAACCGCTCTCCCCGGAAACCTGGCAGCACCTGAAAGGGCTCGTCACCCATCAACTTTCCGGCAAGCGTCTGTTCATTGTCGACGCTTTCTGCGGCGCTAACGCCGATACCCGCCTTTCCGTGCGTTTCATTACCGAAGTGGCCTGGCAGGCGCATTTCGTTAAGAATATGTTTATTCGTCCGACCGACGAAGAGCTGCAGGACTTCACACCTGACTTCATCGTGATGAACGGTGCGAAATGCACCAACCCACAGTGGAAAGAGCAGGGCCTGAACTCTGAGAACTTCATTGCCTTCAACCTGACCGAGCGTATCCAGCTGATTGGCGGTACCTGGTACGGCGGCGAAATGAAGAAAGGGATGTTCTCGGTCATGAACTACCTGCTGCCGCTGCGCGGTATTGCCTCCATGCACTGCTCGGCGAACGTCGGCGAGAAAGGCGACGTGGCGGTATTCTTCGGCCTGTCCGGCACAGGGAAAACCACGCTCTCCACCGATCCAAAACGCCGTCTGATTGGCGATGACGAGCACGGCTGGGACGATGACGGCGTGTTTAACTTCGAAGGCGGCTGCTACGCGAAGACCATTCGCCTGTCTGAAGAGGCCGAGCCGGATATCTTCCATGCGATCCGTCGCGACGCGCTGCTGGAAAACGTCACCGTACGTGCCGACGGCTCTATCGACTTCGACGATGCGTCAAAAACCGAAAACACCCGCGTCTCTTACCCGATCTACCACATCGACAATATCGTGAAGCCGGTGTCAAAAGCGGGCCATGCCACGAAGGTGATTTTCCTGACGGCGGATGCGTTCGGCGTGCTGCCTCCGGTGTCCCGCCTGACCGCCAGCCAGACGCAGTACCACTTCCTCTCTGGCTTTACTGCCAAACTGGCGGGTACCGAGCGTGGCGTCACGGAGCCAACCCCAACCTTCTCCGCCTGCTTCGGCGCGGCATTCCTGTCGCTGCACCCGACGCAGTACGCTGAGGTGCTGGTGAAACGCATGCAGGCATCCGGCGCGCAGGCCTACCTGGTCAACACCGGCTGGAACGGTACCGGCAAGCGTATCTCTATCAAAGATACCCGCGCCATTATCGACGCCATTCTGGATGGTTCACTGGATAATGCCGAAACCTTCACGCTGCCGATGTTTGATCTGGCCATTCCGACGGAACTGCCGGGTGTGGACACGCGTATCCTCGACCCGCGCAATACCTACGGTTCGCCGGAGCAGTGGCGCGAGAAGGCGGAATCGCTGGCGAAGCTGTTTATTGAGAACTTCGAGAAGTATACCGATACCCCGGCGGGTGAAGCGCTGGTGAGTGCGGGTCCGAAGCTGTAGGTAAAAGCAAAAAGGCAACGAAAGTTGCCTTTTTTAATGTTTTCTCCCTCTCCCCGTGGGAGAGGGCCGGGGTGAGGGCATCAGACCGCACTATCCCTCTTTCACCTGCCCCCGCGTCACCGGTACCGGTAGCCAGGCGCGAATGCTCAACCCACCCCGCTCACTGGTACCGATCTCCAGCAATCCGTTATGGTTATCGATAATACGCTGCACAATCGCCAGGCCTAAGCCCGTACCGCTGGTGCTGCGCGCGCTATCGCCGCGCACAAACGGCTGGAACAGATGCTTACGCTGCTCGGGCTTAATGCCCGGACCGTCGTCTTCCACCTGGAACCAGGCGCGGTTGAGTTCAGACCCGCTGCTGACCTTAATCCAGCCGTTACCGTAACGCGCCGCATTGACCACCATGTTAGCCACCGCACGCTTAATGGAGAGCGGGTGCATACGAACCTGAATTTCTCCGTCCTGAAGGTCAGTGTCAATTTCACGTTCATAACCACTTTCTGCGGCCACCACTTCGCCCAGCACCGCGTTCAGATCGGCCATTTCCATTGGCATTTCCTGGCCGGTGCGCAGGTAGTCGATGAACTGCTCGATGATGGCGTTACACTCTTCGATGTCCTTGTTAATGGACTCGGCGAGATAGCCGTCCTCTTCCCCCATCATCTCCGTCGCCAGACGAATACGCGTTAGCGGGGTGCGAAGGTCATGACTGACGCCTGCCATCAGCAGCGTACGGTCGTCCGCCAGTTGCTTCACGCCTGCCGCCATATGGTTAAACGCGCGCGTTACCGAACGCACTTCAGAGGCACCATATTCGCGCAGCGGAGGAGGAATGATGCCTTTACCGACCTGCAGCGCCGCGTGCTCCAGGTCGACCAGCGGTCGGTTCTGGATACGGATAAACAGCCACGCGCCACCTATCGCCAGCAGCATAATGGCCAGGGTGTAGCGGAACAGCGGCGAGAAGTCGCCCTGATGAATTTCGGTCAGCGGAACGCGCACCCAGATGTTGGGTGACAGCCAGGTTTTCAGCCAGACGACGGGCGAGCTTTTGTTGACCTCAACGCGCACTTCCGTTGGGCCACCCAGCTGCTGCGCCATCTGCTGGCTGAGAAATTCGTAGTGCTGCGCCCAGCGCAGGCCAGCGTCTTCCGCCGCCTCATTCGAGTAGAGCGAAATGCCCAGCTCACGGTAAATTTCACGGCGAAATGCCGGGGGAACAACCAGCTGCGTACCGTCCTCCAGCTGCAGCTTATCGGTCATCAGCATACGCACTTCGTAGGCCAGGACCTTATTAAACTGCTGGAGGCTCGGCAGGATCGCAAAGTTCAGCACCACCAGGTAGGTCGTCACCAGGCTGACGAACAGCAGGGTGACGATCAGCAGCAGGGTGCGGGCAAACGAGCTTCGCGGCGAGAAGCGCATTCGCCTCATGCTTTAGAGCCGTCCGGGACAAATACGTAGCCCAGACCCCACACGGTCTGAATATAACGAGGATGCGCCGGATCTTCTTCCACCATGCGGCGCAGGCGAGAGATCTGCACGTCGATGGAGCGTTCCATTGCGGAGTATTCGCGACCGCGCGCCAGGTTCATCAGCTTGTCACGGGAAAGCGGCTCGCGCGGGTGGCTGACCAGCGCTTTCAGTACCGCAAACTCGCCGCTGGTGAGCGGCATTGGTTCGTCTTCACGGAACATCTCGCGCGTGCCGAGGTTCAGCTTGAACTTGCCGAAGGCAATCACCGCTTCTTCCTGCGACGGTGCGCCAGGCAGTTCGTTCGCCTGACGGCGCAGCACGGCGCGAATACGCGCCAGCAGTTCACGCGGGTTAAACGGTTTTGGAATGTAGTCGTCCGCGCCGATTTCGAGGCCCACGATACGGTCAACTTCCTCGCCCTTCGCCGTCACCATGATGATCGGCATCGGGTTGCTCTGGCTGCGCAGACGGCGGCAAATAGAAAGCCCGTCTTCGCCCGGCAGCATCAGGTCGAGAACCATCAGGTGGAAAGATTCACGGGTCAGCAGACGGTCCATCTGCTCAGCGTTCGCGACGCTACGAACCTGGAAGCCCTGCTCGGTCAGATAACGCTCCAGCAGCGCGCGCAGGCGCATGTCGTCATCCACGACCAGAATTTTGTAGTTCTCTTGCATTGTGTGTACTCCCAAAGGTTCGGATAGTCTTTGTAACAGCGTATTCTAAAAAAGTGCACGTATTCGACCAGTTAATTCTGGTATAAATTCTAGTCGAAATTGTTACAAAGCATATTTAACAGCAGCTTATCTGTTCATTTCATCACATAAATCATTATTAATCCTGTCTGTTACACTGTGCGCTACGTATTGTGCGCAAAGACAGTTAACCGGCATTAAAGGCTGCACCATGAAAACGCCCCTGATCACCCGCGAAGGGTACGAGAAACTCAAGAAAGAGATGGATTACCTGTGGCGCGAAGAGCGTCCTGAGGTGACCAAAAAGGTGACCTGGGCGGCCAGCCTGGGCGATCGCAGCGAGAATGCGGATTACCAGTACAACAAAAAGCGGCTGCGCGAAATTGACCGCCGGGTTCGCTACCTGACGAAGTGCCTCGAGAATCTCAAAATTGTCGATTACTCCCCACAGCAGGAGGGCAAAGTGTTCTTCGGCGCGTGGGTGGAAATTGAAAACGATGACGGTGACACCCTGCGTTTTCGCATTGTCGGCTACGATGAAATTTTTGGTCGTAAAGATTACATCTCCATCGACTCCCCGATGGCCCGCGCGCTGCTGAAAAAGGAAGTGGGCGATCTGGCCGTCGTTCAAACCCCAGCCGGTGAAGCCAGCTGGTACGTCAATGAGATCGTCTACGTAAAATAGTCCGAGAGCGCCCTCCCCGGCTGGCATTTTGCCGTGTCAGCCCGTATAACTATCCCCTGATTTTGACCCACAAGATGATAAAGCCATGATGAAAGATTCGCTCTGCCGCATTATTGCGGGTGAACTTCAGGCCAGAGCCGAACAGGTAGAAGCTGCCGTTCGCCTGCTTGATGAAGGGAACACCGTGCCGTTTATTGCACGCTATCGTAAGGAAGTCACCGGCGGTCTGGATGACACGCAGCTGCGTAACCTGGAGACCCGTCTGGGCTATCTGCGCGAGCTGGAAGAACGTCGTCAGGCGATCCTCAAATCCATCGGCGAACAGGGCAAGCTGACCAGCGAGCTGGAAAGCGCCATTAACGGCACCCTGAGCAAAACCGAACTCGAAGATCTCTATCTGCCGTACAAACCGAAGCGCCGCACGCGCGGGCAGATTGCCATCGAAGCGGGCCTTGAGCCGCTGGCCGACCTGCTGTGGAATGAGCCGTCTCACGACCCGGACACCGAAGCGGCGAAATTCATCGACGCCGACAAAGGCGTCGCGGACACCAAGGCCGCTCTGGACGGCGCGCGCTACATCCTGATGGAGCGCTTCGCGGAAGACGCTGCCCTGCTGGCCAAAGTGCGTGATTACCTGTGGAAGAATGCCCACATCGTCTCTACCGTCGTCGCGGGCAAAGAGGAAGAAGGCGCGAAGTTCCGCGACTACTTCGATCACCACGAACCGATTTCAACCACCCCTTCTCACCGCGCGCTGGCGATGTTCCGCGGCCGCAACGAAGGCGTGCTCCAGCTCTCCCTGAACGCCGACCCGCAGTTTGACGAGCCGCCGAAAGAGAGCCACTGCGAGCAGATCATTATCGACCATCTCGGCCTGCGCCTGAACAATGCCCCGGCGGACAGCTGGCGCAAAGGCGTAGTGAGCTGGACCTGGCGCATCAAGGTGTTGATGCACCTGGAAACCGAGCTGATGGGCACCGTGCGCGAGCGCGCTGAAGATGAAGCGATTAGCGTTTTCGCCCGTAACCTGCACGACCTGCTGATGGCCGCTCCTGCCGGCCTGCGCGCCACCATGGGTCTCGATCCGGGCCTGCGTACCGGCGTGAAGGTCGCTGTGGTTGACGGCACCGGCAAGCTGGTCGCCACCGACACCATTTACCCGCATACCGGACAGGCAGCGAAAGCCGCCGTCGTGGTGGCGGCGCTGTGCGAGAAGTACAACGTGGAGCTGGTTGCCATCGGTAACGGCACCGCATCACGCGAAACCGAGCGTTTCTACCTCGACGTGCAGAAGCAGTTCCCGAAAGTGACGGCGCAGAAAGTGATCGTCAGCGAAGCGGGCGCATCGGTCTACTCCGCCTCTGAGCTGGCGGCGCAGGAGTTCCCGGACCTGGACGTTTCCCTGCGCGGTGCGGTCTCTATTGCCCGTCGCCTGCAGGATCCGCTGGCCGAACTCGTGAAGATCGACCCGAAATCCATCGGCGTGGGCCAGTACCAGCACGACGTGAGCCAGACGCAGCTGGCGCGCAAGCTGGATGCGGTGGTGGAAGACTGCGTAAACGCCGTCGGCGTGGACCTGAACACCGCCTCCGTTCCTCTGCTGACCCGCGTGGCGGGCTTAACCCGCATGATGGCGCAGAACATCGTGGCCTGGCGTGACGAGAACGGCCAGTTCCAGAACCGTCAGCAGCTGCTTAAAGTGAGCCGCCTGGGGCCGAAAGCGTTTGAGCAGTGCGCGGGCTTCCTGCGCATCAATCACGGCGATAACCCGCTGGATGCTTCTACCGTTCACCCGGAAGCATACCCGGTTGTTGAGCGCATCCTGGCCGCTACTCAGCAGGCGCTTAAAGACCTGATGGGCGACAGCGGCGCCCTGCGCAACCTGAAAGCGGTGGACTTCACCGACGAAAAATTTGGCGTGCCTACCGTCACCGATATCATCAAAGAGCTGGAAAAACCGGGCCGCGATCCGCGTCCTGAGTTCAAAACGGCGACCTTTGCTGACGGCATCGAGACCATGAACGATCTCCTGCCGGGCATGGTGCTGGAAGGCGCGGTGACCAACGTCACCAACTTCGGCGCGTTTGTGGATATCGGCGTGCACCAGGACGGTCTGGTGCATATCTCGTCCCTTGCCGACAAGTTCGTTGAAGACCCGCACACCGTGGTCAAAGCGGGCGACATCGTGAAGGTGAAAGTGCTGGAAGTGGATCTGCAGCGCAAGCGTATCGCCCTGACCATGCGTCTGGACGAGCAACCGGGCGACACCAACGCGCGCCGTGGCGGCAACGGTGGAGGCCGCGAGCAGCAGCGTCCGGCCGCGAAAGCCGCAAAACCGCGCGGGCGTGATGCACAGCCTGCGGGCAATAGCGCGATGATGGACGCGCTGGCGGCCGCGATGGGTAAGAAACGCTAAGGCAACAACGCCCCCCTCACCCTAACCCTCTCCCCAAAGGGGAGAGGGAACTTTAACACCCTCGCCCCTTTGGGGAGAGGGCCGGGGTGAGGGGAATAAAACATCTCGAAATATATGAAACCGATTGCACAGCCATATTTAAACCACTAATTATCACCCCGTTAACAAATATCCCTCTTTTCATTTTCCCGGCAATTCAGCAAATATTGAGCAAGGTCAATCAGACCGCAAATTAATACGATTAACAACATCCCGTCACATTTTTATTATTGCTGATAAAAACTATTCTCATTATCATCGCAGTGTAGATTATTTAACCTCTCGTGGAATCAGGCATTATGCAATTCACTCCAGACAGTGCATGGAAAATTACCGGTTTTACCCGCGAAATTAGCCCGGCCTATCGGCAGAAGCTGCTGTCACTGGGCATGCTGCCCGGCTCATCATTCCAGGTCGTGCGCGTAGCGCCGTTGGGCGATCCTGTCCATATCGAAACCCGGCGCGTGAATCTGGTTCTGCGCAAAAAAGACCTCGCATTAATTGAAGTTGAATCTTTATCCCGTTAACAAGCCAGCGGTTTCGGTGGGTCTAATACAATGAAAAAATTAACTATTGGCTTAATTGGCAATCCTAATTCCGGCAAGACAACCTTATTTAATCAGTTAACCGGCGCGCGCCAGCGCGTGGGAAATTGGGCAGGCGTAACGGTTGAACGTAAAGAAGGTCAGTTCACGACAACGGACAATCAGGTGACCCTGGTCGACCTTCCCGGTACCTATTCCTTAACCACGATTTCATCCCAGACATCGCTCGATGAGCAAATTGCCTGCCACTACATTCTTGGCGGCGATGCCGATCTGCTGATCAACGTGGTCGACGCCTCTAACCTCGAACGAAACCTTTACCTGACGCTGCAGCTGCTGGAGCTGGGGATCCCCTGCATCGTGGCGCTCAACATGCTCGACATTGCAGAGAAACAAAAGCTGCGCATTGACGTCGATGCCCTCTCTGCGCGCCTTGGGTGCCCTGTCGTTCCGCTGGTCTCGACCCGCGCTCGCGGTATCGACGCGCTGAAGCTGGCGATTGACCGCCACGCGGGAAACCGCGACGTTGAGCTGGTGCACTACGCCCAGCCGCTGCTGCGCGAAGCCGATCTGCTGGCGCAGGAGATGGACAAAAATATGCCTGCGAAACAGCGTCTGTGGCTCGGCCTGCAGATGCTGGAAGGGGATATCTATAGCCGCGCCTATGCCGGACATGCGGCAGATAAGCTGGACGTGACCCTCGCCCGTCTCAGCGGCGAGCTGGACGACCCGGCGCTGCACATCGCCGATGCGCGTTATCAGGCCATTGCGTCAATTTGTGACGTGGTCAGCAATGCCCTTACCGCGGAACCCAGCCGCTTTACGGCGGCGGTGGATAAGATTGTGCTCAACCGCTTCCTCGGTTTGCCGATCTTCCTGCTGGTGATGTACGTGATGTTCCTGCTTGCCATTAACATTGGTGGCGCGCTCCAGCCGATTTTTGACGCGGGTTCTGTCGCCGTTTTCGTTCATGGTATTCAGTGGCTGGGTTACACCCTGCACTTCCCGGAATGGCTAACCATCTTCCTCGCTCAGGGGATCGGCGGCGGTATCAACACCGTGCTGCCGCTGGTGCCGCAGATCGGCATGATGTATCTGTTCCTCTCGTTCCTTGAAGATTCCGGCTACATGGCGCGCGCCGCGTTCGTGATGGACCGCCTGATGCAGGCGCTGGGTCTGCCGGGTAAATCCTTCGTCCCGCTGATCGTCGGCTTCGGCTGTAACGTGCCGTCGGTGATGGGCGCGCGCACCCTGGATGCGCCGCGTGAACGTCTGATGACCATCATGATGGCGCCATTTATGTCCTGCGGCGCGCGTCTGGCAATCTTTGCGGTCTTTGCAGCCGCCTTCTTTGGTCAGCAGGGCGCGCTGGCGGTCTTCTCGCTGTATGTGCTGGGCATCGTGATGGCGATCCTGACCGGCTTAATGCTCAAGCACACCATCATGCGTGGTGAAGCGTCGCCGTTTGTGATGGAGCTTCCGGTCTACCACGTACCGCATCTGAAAAGCCTGGCGATCCAGACCTGGCAGCGCCTGAAAGGCTTTGTGCTGCGCGCCGGTAAGGTGATTGTCATTGTCAGTATTTTCCTGAGCGCGCTGAACAGCTTCACCCTGAGTGGACAGACGGCGGATAACATCAACGACTCTGCCCTCGCCTCCGTCAGCCGCGTCATCACGCCGGTCTTTAAACCAATTGGCGTGCAGGAAGATAACTGGCAGGCGACCGTGGGACTGTTCACCGGGGCGATGGCGAAAGAGGTGGTCGTCGGGACCCTGAACACGCTCTACACCGCAGAGAACATTCAGGAGCAGGAATTTAACCCGGCGGAGTTTCACCTCGGTGACGAACTGCTGGGTGCCGTTGAGGAGACCTGGCAGAGCCTGAAAGATACCTTCAGCCTGAGCGTGCTGGCGAACCCGATTGAGGCCAGCAAAGGCGACGGCGAAATGGCGACCGGTGCCATGGGCGTGATGGGCGAGAAGTTTGGCAGCGCGTCTGCGGCCTACAGCTATCTCATCTTTGTCCTGCTCTATATCCCGTGCATCTCCGTCATGGGAGCGATTGCCCGCGAGTCCAGCCGCGGCTGGATGGGCTTCTCCATCCTGTGGGGGCTGAATATCGCTTACTCGCTGGCGACGCTGTTTTATCAGACCGTTAACTTCAGCCAGCACCCGCGCTACAGCCTGGTCTGCATTCTGGCGGTTGTGCTGTTTAACGTAATGATTCTCGGTCTGCTACGCCGGGCACGCAGCCGCGTCGACATCGACCTGCTGGCGAATCGTAAAACCGCCGCAACCTGCTGCAGCAGCCCGGCTGGCGACTGTCACTAAGAGGAAACCAGATGGCATCGTTGATTCAGGTTCGTGACCTGCTGGCGCTTCAGGGGCGGATGGAGGCAAAACAGCTCAGCCTCAGCCTGCATACGCCGCAGCCGATGATCGATGCCATGCTGGAACGCCTGGAAGCGATGGGTAAAGCCGTGCGGATTCAGGAAGAAGCGGACGGCTGCCTCTCCGGCAGTTGTAAAAGCTGCCCGGAAGGAAAGGCCTGCCTCAGGGAATGGTGGGCACTGCGCTAACAAAGCCGGGCATTGCTGCCCGGCTTTATCGTATTACTTATAGACGTCCGCGGTAGCGCGTACGTTTTTGGTCTGTTTTTCTGCACTGGTGACGACGTAGTACGTCCCGCCCAGCTCATCCGCTTTCTTCGACAGCTCTTTTCTTGCATCCATCGGCGCGGTGGTGTCAGACGTAGAAATCTCACCAATTTTCGTCAGATTCATCCCGGCAACTTTATCTTTTTCCAGCTCTTTCGCCGCAAAAACGCCAAATGACAGTGACCCAATAACCAGAGAAGTGACAATACCTGTAACAAGTTTCATAGCCTGACTCTCCATAGGATTGTTGTTTTTGATTATCGTAGGCAGAACAACCGCAACGACATCTGGAGTATGGTTGCGGTGTGTAACTTTTTCCAGGCTGGATAGAAAATAATCAGTCTAAACGTTGACTTAACGCAACCAGCGCTGAACAAAATTCCGTCGGATGAGAGATAAACGGAGCATGCGCGGCTTTGGCAATGACCCGGGATTCGCTGTCCGGCCAGAGGGAATCCAGAAGTGGAACCACTTTGCGCGGCACCAGCCCGTCCAGATGGCCATAGATACGCAGGTGCGGCATGGCCAGCGCAGTCAGCGGCTCCCGCAGGTCGACCGTTTTCAGGATCTCAAGACCGCCGTTAAGCACCTCGACGTCCGGCATCGGCAGGGAGAGCACCACCTGCTTCAGCGCTCTGGCATCCTGACGCGCGGTTTCCGTCCCCATTGTCTGCAATGCGAGGAATCGCTCGACGGTCCGCTGGAAATCGTCGCTCAGCTGCTGCTGGAAGCCCGCCAGCACGTCAGGTTTGATGCCGGGCCACGCCTCTTGCGCGCTAAAGCATGGCGACGAGGCCACGGTGACCAGCGCCTTAACGCGCTCGGGCCAGGAGAGCGCAATCTGGCTTGCCACCAGCCCGCCCAGGCTCCAGCCCAGCCAGATGGCATTTTGCGGCGCGGCGTCCACAACCTGCTGCGCCATCTCATCAAGCGACATCGCACTAAAGCCGCGGCTGCGACCGTAGCCCGGTAGATCAACCAGATGTAACGTAAATTGCGAGGCAAGTTCCTCGCTTATGCAATGCCACACTTCCGCATTCAGGCCCCATCCGTGCAGCAGCACAAGATGGCAATTTCCTGTCCCTACGGTCTGCCACCACAGCGTCTTCATCAGTTACTGTTCTCTTTTTTCACATGGAGGTTGCACATGCTAACAGTGCCTGGCTTGTGCTGGCTATGCAAAATGCCGCTTGCCCTCAGCGCGTGGGGCGTCTGTTCCGTCTGCACGCGCTCACTGGCAAGGCGTATCACAACCTGCCCGCAATGTGGTTTACCGGCGGCTAACCGCTATTTGCCCTGCGGCCGCTGCCTGAAAAAATCCCCGCCGTGGAGCGCGCTGGTAGCCGTGGATGATTATGTTCCACCGCTGAGCGGGCTTATTCACGCCCTGAAGTTTTCCGGCCAGAGTTCGCTGGCGCAGCCCCTTGCCCGCCTGCTATTGCTGGCAGTTTTACAGGCGCGACGAACCCGCGCTCTGCCGAAAATCGATAGGGTGGTGAATGTCCCCTTATACCGACGTCGGCACTGGCGGCGCGGCTATAATCAAAGCGACCTGCTCTGCCGCCCGCTCGCCCGGTGGCTAGGCTGTCGCTATGATGCCTGCGCGCTTACCCGCGTACATGCCACCGCCATCCAGCATCAGCTCAACGCCCGGCTTCGCAAAAGGAACCTGAAAAACGCCTTTCGCCTTGAATTACCGGTCAAAGGCCTCCATATCGCCATCGTGGATGACGTCGTCACCACTGGCAGTACCGTTGCTGAACTTTCCCGACTGCTTTTGCAAAGCGGCGCCGCATCGGTTCAGGTATGGTGTCTGTGCCGTACCTTGTAGCCCTTCTTCAATGGGCGTATGATTATACCCAGGTAATTTAGTCAACTATTAGGCCAAAGCTATGATCCGTATTTCCGATTCTGCACAAGCGCACTTTGCCAAACTGCTGGCAAATCAGGAAGAAGGGACGCAGATCCGCGTGTTTGTGATCAATCCAGGCACTCCGAATGCAGAATGTGGTGTCTCTTATTGTCCTCCGGATGCTGTGGAAGCAACTGACACTGCCCTTAAATTTGAACAGCTCACCGCTTATGTCGATGAACTGAGCGCGCCGTATCTTGAAGATGCGGAGATCGACTTCGTCACCGACCAGTTGGGTTCTCAGCTGACCCTGAAAGCGCCAAACGCCAAAATGCGTAAAGTGTCTGACGATGCGCCGCTGATGGAGCGCGTTGAGTATCTGCTTCAGTCCCAGATCAACCCACAGCTGGCTGGCCACGGCGGTCGCGTTTCCCTGATGGAAATCACGGAAGACGGCCTGGCGATCCTGCAGTTCGGCGGCGGCTGTAATGGTTGCTCTATGGTCGACGTGACCCTGAAAGAAGGGATCGAGAAGCAGCTGCTGAACGAATTCCCGGAACTGAAAGGCGTGCGTGACCTGACCGAGCACCAGCGCGGCGAGCACTCTTACTACTAATTCAGTACCCGCCCGTATTGCCCGGTGGCGCCACGCTTACCGGGCCAACCTCCCTTGCCTTCCCACCTCGATATGTTGACCTGCGTCTCATAATTCAAATTTTGCCTCACTGGGTGATTCTCAACCGCGATATGTTACCCGTATCATTCTCGTGGGCACTCAGCACCCTTATAACAGCCGACTAAACTTAACTGTTTCGCAGGCATCAGTATGAGTGCCGTTAACCACTCTGTTCCCAGTTGGGACAATCGGAATTTGTCGTTGAAACAATGACGTTACCCATAACAATTCAAAGGCCAGGTAAATCATGCCATTAGTCATCGTTGCTATCGGTGTTGTGTTATTACTGCTCTTGATGATCCGTTTCAAAATGAACGGATTTATCGCTCTGGTTCTGGTGGCACTTGCAGTCGGTCTGATGCAGGGGATGCCGCTGGTTAAAGTTATCAGCTCTATCAAAGCCGGCGTCGGCGGCACGCTCGGCAGCCTGGCGCTGATCATGGGCTTCGGTGCCATGCTCGGCAAAATGCTGGCGGACTGCGGTGGCGCGCAGCGTATTGCCACCACCCTGATTGCCAAATTCGGTAAACAGCACATTCAGTGGGCAGTGGTGTTAACCGGTTTTACCGTCGGTTTCGCGCTGTTCTATGAAGTGGGCTTCGTGCTGATGCTGCCGCTGGTGTTTACCATCGCTGCGGCAGCGAACATCCCGCTGCTGTTTGTGGGTGTGCCAATGGCTGCGGCCCTGTCCGTGACCCACGGCTTCCTGCCGCCACACCCGGGTCCAACCGCTATCGCCACCATCTTCCACGCCGATATGGGTAAAACCCTGCTGTTCGGTACGATTCTGGCGATCCCGACCGTGATTCTGGCGGGCCCGGTGTATGCCCGCTTCCTGAAAGGCATTGATAAGCCTATCCCGGAAGGTCTGTACAGCGCCAAAACCTTCACCGAAGAAGAGATGCCGGGCTTTGGCGTCAGCGTCTGGACCTCTCTGGTGCCGGTGATCCTGATGGCGATGCGCGCCGTGGCGGAGATGATCCTGCCGAAAGGTCATGCTTTCCTGTCCGTTGCGGAATTCCTGGGTGACCCGGTAATGGCAACGCTGATTGCGGTGTTGATCGCGATGTTCACCTTCGGTCTTAACCGCGGTCGTTCAATGGATCAAATCAACGACACGCTGACCTCTTCCATCAAAATCATTGCCATGATGCTCCTGATCATCGGCGGCGGCGGTGCGTTCAAGCAGGTGCTGGTCGACAGCGGCGTGGACAAATACATCGCTGCCATGATGCATGAAACCAACGTGTCGCCGCTCCTGATGGCCTGGTCTATTGCTGCAGTTCTGCGTATTGCGCTGGGTTCTGCGACCGTTGCGGCGATCACCGCAGGCGGTATCGTTGCCCCGCTGATTGCGACCACGGGCGTAAGCCCTGAGCTGATGGTTATCGCCGTCGGTTCCGGTAGCGTGATTTTCTCTCACGTTAACGACCCTGGCTTCTGGCTGTTCAAGGAGTACTTCAACCTGACGATCGGTGAAACCATCAAGTCCTGGTCCGCGCTGGAAACCATTATTTCGGTGTGTGGTCTGGTCGGGGTGCTGCTGTTGAATATGGTTGTCTGATGTAAAAAAGCCGGGTGGCGCTGACGCTTACCCGGCCTACATTCTATTCCCTCTCCCTCCGGGAGAGGGTTAGGGTGAGGGCGAAACTACCGCTTCTTACCCACTGCCCTTCTGCGCTTATCCAAATCCTTAATCAGCCTGTTCACCCCGTCATCGGCAAACATCTTCTCAAGCGTTGTGGACAGCTTGCGTCGCCAGTTCTTGTACTGATAGCTGGTGCCCGGAACGTTCACCGGCTCCGCCATATCAATCCAGTCTTCCGGCTGCAGGCCGAGCAACGCGCTGTTGCTGTCGGCAATATAGCGCTGCAGGCCACGGTTGAGCGTTGGGGTCATCGCCATCAGCGACGCTTTATGCCCTGCACGCTTCGGCAGACAGCCATGCTTATGCAGCGCATCCAGCAGCCCCTGCTTCGCCAGCTCACGATCCTGATACAGACCGCGCAGAACCTCTTCATCAGGATACAGTCCCAGCGTTTTGCCGAGGGTCAGGTCGCCGCTTTCCCAGTAGCCCCTGAGCGTAGGAAGATCATGCGTCGTCGCGACTGCCATTGACTGTTCAGGGTACGCTTTCGGCGCGCGGAAGGTTTTCTCATGGTCGTTTTCAAAATAGAGCACTTTATAGGAGTAGACGCCGCTGTCGCGGAGCTTGCTGACAATTTCCACCGGCACGGTACCGAGATCTTCACCGATCACCATGCACTGGTGACGTTTACTCTCCAGCGCCAGGATCGACAGCAGATCGTCAACCGGATACTGGACGTACGCCCCGTGATCGGCCGTTTCACCGTACGGGATCCACCACAGGCGCAGCACGGACATCACGTGGTCAATGCGCAGCGCCCCGCAGTTCTGCATGTTCGCGCGCAGCAGGTCGATAAACGGCTCGTAGGCGCGCGCCGCCATCACGTGCGGATCCATCGGCGGCAGGCCCCAGTTCTGCCCGAGCGGCCCGAGGATATCCGGCGGCGCGCCCACAGACGCCTTCAGGCAGTAGAGCTCACGGTCGCACCAGGTTTCCGCGCCGCCTTCCGCCACGCCCACGGCCAGATCACGATACAGACCGATCGGCATTTTATAGCCCTGGCTCACCTGCCAGCAGGCAGCAAACTGGCTGTACGCCAGCCACTGCAGCCACAGGTAGAAGTCCACCTCGTCGGCATGGTTTTTACAGAAGGCTTTGACTTCAGGGGTATCCACGGTCTGATACGCTTCCGGCCAGACCGGCCAGCCCCAGCGCATTTCGTCCTCTTTCACCTGATACGCGTGCAGCGCATCAAATGCCGCCTGCCAGTAGAGGCTTTCGCCTTCCTGTATCACAAACTGGCGGAAGGCCGCCATCTGCTCGTCATCACGTTTCGCAAAGCCTTTCCACGCCAGACGCAGCGCGGCCATTTTCAGCGCCGTGACGGTGGAATAGTCCACCCAGTCCGCGTCGCGGGCCTGCTTCAGCATCTGCCGGGTAGTATCAAGCTTCCACCACGCCTGCGCCTCTTTGCTGTTTTTGAAGTCGTCTAACGCGTTAACGTCGATGTAAATCACGTTCAGCCAGCGTCGGGACGACGGGCTGTACGGGCTGGCGCTTTCCGGATTCGCCGGATAGAGCGCGTGAATTGGGTTGAGGCCAATAAAGGCACCGCCGCGCTCGCCCACGGATGCCAGCATGTTCTTCAGGTCGCCAAAATCGCCGATGCCCCAGTTGCTGTCGGAACGCAGCGTATAGAGCTGCACGCAGGCGCCCCACAGCTTTTTGCCTTCAAGCAGCGCCTGCGGCTCATAGCAGCGTTTTGGCGCGACGATCACCCGGCAGTGAAAACGCTGTTCGTCCTGGGTGAGCGTCAGGCTGTGATAGCCCTCCGGCAGCTTCGCCGGAAGGTTTAACGTTTTGCCGCCGGTGGCGTGGCCTTTATGCTGATGCCCCTCTTCGGTGGTGAGCAGCCAGCTAAACTCGCCGCGCCCCTCCACCGCCAGCGGCATCTTTTTGCCTGCGGTAAAGACCTTCACGTTTGGCACCGGGGCAACCGACGCTTTCGCGTCGGTTTTGTGCATCGCATCCAGCAAACGTCTTTTGGTGTCCGCACCAATAGACTGCGGTTTGCCGTGCGCGTTGATGTAACTGAGGCTAATTCCCGCCGCCTGCGCGGCACTGTCCAGACGTTTACTCTCCATCGCGCTTCCTTAGCGTTTTGCCTGCCAGATAAGGGCCTGATAATCACGGATTGAGCGGTCAGAGCTGAACATGCCGCAGCGCGCGGTGTTCAGAATGCACGCCCGGGTCCACGCCTCCTGGTCGCGGTACAGCACGTCGACCTGTTTCTGCGCTTCAACGTAGGCCGTGAAGTCCGCCATTACCAGGTATGGGTCGCCGCCGTGTTTGTCCATGCTGTGCAGCATCTGGTCAAACGCGTGCTTGTCGCCGTCGCTATATTTGCCGCTTTCCAGCTCCTTCAGAACCGCATCCAGCACTTTGTCTTTCTTACGCCATTTCACCGGATCGTAGCCTTTGGCCTTGATGGCTTTTACCTCTTCCACGGTATGGCCGAAGATAAAGATATTCTCTTCACCGACCTTCTCGGCGATTTCGACGTTCGCCCCGTCGAGCGTGCCGACGGTCAGCGCGCCGTTCAGCGCCAGCTTCATGTTCCCGGTACCGGACGCTTCTTTCCCTGCGGTAGAGATCTGCTCGGAGATATCCGCCGCCGGGATCAGCATTTCAGCCGCCGAGACGCAGTAATCCGGCAGGAACACCACCTTCAGCTTGTCGCCCACTTTCGGATCGCTGTTGATCGCCGCCGCCACTTTATTAATGGCGAGGATAATGTTTTTCGCCAGGTAGTAGCCCGGCGCCGCTTTCGCACCGAACAGGAACACGCGCGGCACGCGGTCGGCCTGCGGGTTCTCGCGGATCTCTTTGTACAGCGCCAGAATGTGCAGCAGGTTCAGGTGCTGGCGCTTGTACTCATGCAGACGTTTGATCTGAATGTCGAAAATGGCATGCGGGTTGATCTCAATCCCGGTACGCACTTTCACGAACTCCGCCAGGCGAACCTTGTTCTCCAGCTTGATCGCACGGTACTGCTCGCGGAATTTCGCGTCGTCGGCCTGTTTTTCCAGGTTGATCAGCTGGTCCAGATCGTTGGCCCACTCTTTCTTCAGGGTCTTGTCCAGCAGGCCGGCCAGCAGCGGGTTGCACTGCTTGATCCAGCGACGCGGCGTGATGCCGTTGGTCACGTTGTGGAATTTGGTCGGCCACAGCTGGTGATATTCCGGGAACAGATCTTTCACCACCAGGTCGGAGTGCAGCGCCGCCACGCCGTTAACGGCAAAGCCGCTGACTACGCACATGTTCGCCATGCGCACCTGTTTGTCGTGCACCACCGCCAGCTTCGCCCAAACGGCTTTGTCGCCCGGCCAGGTTTTCTCAACCAGCACTTTAAACTGGTCGTTAATCTTGTTGATGATCTGCATATGGCGCGGCAGCAGCGCTTTCACCAGCTTCTCATCCCAGCACTCGAGCGCTTCTGGCATCAGGGTGTGGTTGGTGTAGGCGAAGGTGCGGCTGGTAATGGCCCAGGCGTCGTCCCAGCTCAGCTGATGCTCGTCGATCAGCACGCGCAGTAGTTCCGGGATGGCAATAGTCGGGTGCGTGTCGTTGAGCTGGATAACTTCGAAGTCCGGCAGCTGCGCCAGCTTGCGGCCCGCCAGATGATGGCGACGCAGAATGTCCGCCACGGAGCAGGCGCACTGGAAGTACTGCTGCATCAGGCGCAGCTTTTTACCCACCAGATGATTGTCGTTCGGGTAGAGGACCTTCGTCAGCTTCTCGGCGTCAATGCCCTGCTGTTCGGCGCGCAGGAAATCACCGTCGTTGAATTTGGTCAGGTTAAACGGATGCGCGTGCTTCGCCTGCCACAGACGCAGCGGCTGCGCCACACCGTTACGGTAGCCGAGCACCGGCAGATCCCAGGCTTCACCGGTAATAGTGAACGCCGGCTCCCAGAGCCCCTGCTTCGTCACTTTCCCGCCTATGCCGACCTGCACATCCAGCTGCGCGTTGTGGCGGAACCACGGGTAGGTGTTACGGTGCCAATCGTCCGGCGCTTCCATCTGATGGCCGTCGGCAAACGACTGACGGAACAGACCGTACTGGTAGTTCAGACCATAGCCAATCGCCGACTGGCCGACGGTCGCCATGGAGTCAAGGAAGCAGGCCGCCAGACGACCCAGACCGCCGTTACCCAGCGCCGGGTCAATCTCTTCTTCCAGCAGGTCGGTCAGGTTAATGTCATGCTCTTTCAGCACATCACCCACCTCCTGATACCAGCCAAGGTTCAGCAGGTTGTTGCCGGTCAGGCGGCCAATCAGGAACTCCATCGAGATATAGTTGACGTGACGCTGGCCTTTGACGGGCTTCGCCACGGGCTGAGCATCCAGCTGCTCTGCGAGCGCCCCGCTCACCGCCTGCCACCACTGGTGAGGCGTCATCTCGTTTGCAGCATGAAGGCCAAAACGCTGCCACTGACGCGTCAGGGCAGCCTGGAATTGAGCTTTGTTGAAGGTAGGCTGTGACATAGGGGATCGGCATCCTTTAGAAAGAAAACACAAGTTGGCGCTAGTGTGCCTGGCTCATTTCACCTCTTCCTCCTCCCGTGGGGGATTAGACAGGGAGGAGTAGCGGGGATGAGCATAAAAGTGTGATCGAGGCCACTCTGAGAGCATAGCCGTAGCGTGCCAGGAAGTTAAAAAAGTAACCGGGGAGAATGTCAAAGAAATGAAATGCAGTTTCGGGTGAAATTAATCCGCCCGGAAATGATTGCTTACGGAGAATAATATTTCAGCAATGGGCTCATACCTAAGGAGATTATTAATCTCACTCAACTTTACCCGAAGTTTATTAAATTCGGCGTCATTATACCTTTCTGAAACCAGTTTCAGCCCGACCGGGTGACATCCATACAAGCCAGCATTCACGCGGCATCAAAGCCTTTTTAAAAAAGTTCCGACACTGGCCGGAATGTTTTGTGACAGAGTGCAAATTCAGAGCCACAAAAGCCAGACATAACTTGCAATAGTTCTCTTTCTGACCGACCTTATAGCTATTAATTACGAAGCGCAAAAAAAATAAATTCTCTCGTTCCCCACAGTGAAGTGAAACCTATGTTGATTCCGTCTAAATTAAGTCGCCCGGTTCGTCTTGACCATACAGTGGTCCGCGAGCGCCTGTTGGCTAAACTTTCCGGCGCGCATAATTTCCGACTGGCGCTGGTTACGAGCCCTGCAGGTTATGGAAAAACAACGCTCATTTCACAATGGGCCGCAGGTAAAAGCGATCTTGGCTGGTACTCTCTTGATGAGGGCGATAACCAGCAAGAGCGTTTTGCCAGCTATCTGATTGCCGCTATTCAACAGGCAACCAATGGACACTGCGTCGCCAGTGAAGCGATGGTGCAAAAGCGCCAGTACGCCAGCCTGTCCTCCCTTTTCTCTCAGCTATTTATCGAACTGGCCGAATGGCATCGCCCGCTGTACGTGGTAATTGATGACTATCATCTGATTACGAACCCGGTGATCCACGAGTCGATGCGCTTCTTCCTGCGTCATCAGCCGGAAAACCTGACCTTAGTCGTGCTGTCACGCAACCTGCCGCAGCTGGGAATTGCCAACCTGCGCGTGCGCGATCAGCTTCTGGAAGTGGGCAGCCAACAGCTGGCCTTCACCCACCAGGAAGCGAAACAGTTCTTCGACTGCCGCCTGACCTCGCCGATTGAGGCCGCTGAAAGCAGCCGCCTGTGTGATGACGTCGCGGGCTGGGCGACGGCGCTACAGCTGATTGCCCTCTCTGCCCGGCAAAACAACAGCCCGACGCACCAGTCTGCGCGTCGTCTGGCCGGCATCAACGCCAGCCATCTTTCTGATTACCTGGTGGATGAAGTGCTGAACAGCGTCGATCCATCGACCCGTAATTTCCTGCTGAAAAGTTCCCTGCTGCGTTCCATGAACGACGCGCTGATTGTGCGCGTTACCGGCTGTGAAAACGGCCAGCTGCAGCTGGAAGAGATTGAACGTCAGGGCCTGTTCCTGACGCGCATGGACGATCCCGGCGAGTGGTTCAGCTACCATCCGCTGTTTGGCAGCTTCCTGCGCCAGCGCTGCCAGTGGGAGCTTGCCACGGAATTGCCGGAAATCCACCGCGCCGCCGCCGAAAGCTGGATGGCGCAAGGCTTCCCGAGCGAGGCCATTCACCACGCGCTTGCCGCCGGTGACGCCAGCATGCTGCGCGATATCCTGCTTAACCACGCGTGGGGGCTGTTTAACCACAGCGAGCTGACGCTGCTGGAAGAGTCGTTGAAAGCCCTGCCGTGGGAGAGCCTGCTGGAGAACCCGCGTCTGGTGCTGCTCCAGGCCTGGCTGATGCAGAGCCAGCACCGCTACAGCGAAGTGAATACCCTGCTGGCGCGCGCCGAGCAGGAGATGGAAAGCGAAATGGATATCACCCTGCATGGCGAATTTAACGCCCTGCGGGCGCAGGTCGCGATTAACGACGGCGATGCGGATGAAGCGGAACGGCTGGCGATGGTCGCGCTGGATGAACTGCCGCTGGCGAATTTTTACAGCCGGATTGTGGCGACCTCGGTGCACGGCGAAGTGCTGCACTGCAAGGGTGAACTGACGCGTTCCCTTTCGCTGATGCAGCAAACCGAGCAGATGGCGCGCCGCCATGATGTGTGGCACTACGCGCTGTGGAGCCTGATCCAGCAAAGCGAGATTTTATTCGCTCAGGGGTTCCTGCAGGCGGCCTGGGAAAATCAGGAAAAAGCGTTCCAGCTGATTCGTGAACAGCACCTGGAACAGCTGCCGATGCACGAGTTCCTGTTGCGTATTCGCGCTCAGCTCCTGTGGGCATGGTCGCGCCTGGATGAAGCAGAAAGCTGCGCCCGTCAGGGTGTGAACGTGCTTTCTGGCTTCCAGCCGCAGCAGCAGCTGCAGTGTCTGGCTCTGCTGGTGCAGTGCTCGCTGGCGCGCGGCGATCTGGATAATGCCCGCAATCACCTTAACCGTCTGGAAAACCTGCTCGGCAACGGTCAGTACCACAGCGACTGGGTATCAAACGCCGACAAGGTGCGGGTGATTTACTGGCAGATGACGGGGGACAAAAAATCCGCCGCCAACTGGCTGCGTCAGACGCCAAAACCGGAATTTGCCAATAACCACTTCCTGCAAAGCCAGTGGCGCAACATCGCCCGCGTGCAGATCCTGCTGGGTGACTTTGAGCCTGCCGAAATTGTGCTGGAAGAGTTAAACGAAAACGCCCGCAGCCTGCGCCTGATGAGCGACCTGAACCGCAACCTGCTGCTGCTTAATCAGCTTTACTGGCAGGCGGGGCGCAAAAACGACGCCCAGCGCGTGCTGCTGGAAGCCCTGCAGCTGGCGAACCGCACCGGGTTTATCAGCCACTTCGTGATTGAAGGTGAAGTGATGGCGCAGCAACTGCGCCAGCTGATTCAGTTGAACACGCTGCCGGAGCTGGATCAGCATCGCGCCCAGCGCATTCTGCGCGAGATTAATCAGCACCACCGTCACAAGTTCGCGCATTTCGACGAGAACTTCGTTGAACGCCTGCTGAACCACCCGGAAGTGCCGGAGCTTATTCGCACCAGCCCACTCACTCAGCGCGAATGGCAGGTGCTGGGGCTGATCTATTCAGGCTACAGCAATGAGCAGATTGCCGGAGAGCTGGCGGTGGCGGCAACCACCATCAAAACGCATATTCGCAATCTGTATCAGAAGCTGGGCGTGGCGCACCGTCAGGATGCGGTGCAGCATGCGCAGCAGCTGTTGAAGATGATGGGATACGGAGTTTAGTTTTGTGCGGCCTGATGCCCTAACCCCGGCCCTCTCCCACGGGGAGAGGGTGAAAGGCTTTTCAACACAACTCTAACTGCAAATTATTATCTTTAATTACCTGCATCACGCCCGCCGGCGGCATCACGTCGGTATAGACCGCATCCACCATGCTGATGCTGCCCATGTTCACCATTGCGTTACGGCCAAACTTCGAATGATCCACCACCAGCATCACGTGACGCGAGTTTTCAATAATCGCGCGCTTGGTGCGCACCTCGTGGTAATCAAATTCCAGCAACGAGCCGTCGGTGTCGATGCCGCTGATCCCCAGAATGCCGAAGTCGAGGCGGAACTGAGAGATAAAATCGAGCGTCGCTTCGCCGATAATCCCGCCGTCGCGGCTGCGCAGTTCGCCCCCCGCGAGGATGATGCGAAAATCATCTTTCTGCATCAGAGTGTTGGCGACGTTCAGGTTGTTGGTCACCACGCGCAGGTTCTCATGATCCAGCAGGGCATGGGCGACCGCTTCCGGCGTGGTGCCGATGTCAATAAACAGCGTCGCGCCGTTCGGGATCTGGCTCGCCACTTTACGGGCAATGCGCTCTTTTTCCGCCGTCTGCGTGGCTTTACGGTCGTGCCAGGAGGTGTTGACCGAGCTGGACGGCAGCGCGGCCCCGCCGTGGTGGCGCAAAATACGGTTCTGATCGGCCAGATCGTTCAGGTCACGACGGATGGTTTGCGGGCTGACGGCAAACTGCTCGACCAGCTCTTCGGTGCTGACGTATCCCTGTTTTTTGACCAGTTCGATAATGGCGTCATGACGTTGTGTTTGTTTCATCAATTATCCCTGAGAATTATGTTCGTTTTCGCGCATGGAGCGTGTCGGCAAGCGCCATTGCCAGCCCGACCGCCAGGCCGGTGACGTGCGCACCATTGGCGATAGACATACCAAACAGATCAAACCATCCGGCAATTAGCCATATTAACGCAAAGGCTATTAATCCGCGTTGTAAATAGATGCCGCTTTCCGGGTCGCGCTCCCCGCGAAGCCAGACGTAGCCCATCAGGGCGTAGACGACACCCGACAGCCCGCCGAACCACGGGCCGCTGAATTTATGCTGCACGTAGCCGCTCAGCAGGGCGCTAATCACGGTGATGACAATCAGCTTACCGCTGCCGAGCCGCTTCTCAACGATGCCGCCGAGATACCACCACCACAGCAGGTTAAAGAGGATATGCATCACCGAGAAGTGCATCAGCGCGTGGGTAAAGTAGCGCCAGACGTCAAACTGCAGCGATGGGTCATACGGCCACGCCAGCGCGATCATTACGCTCTGGTCGCCCACCACGTTCATAATAATGAAGACGATAATACAGGCCGCCATCAGCAGCAGCGTAAACGGGCCCGCGCGCTCGCGAATCGTGGCAAGGAAGGGAAAACGGCTGTAATGCAGTCCGCTGCCGGTCTGGCCGGATTGCCAGCTGGCCGCCAGATAGCGCGGGTCGCCAGGGTTCTCAAGAAAACGCGCCAGCTCTTCGTTTACCCGCCCTGCCTGGCTCTCGTCGGCCAGCCAGACGTCGGTCTGAGTATGTTGCTGAATGGTCAGAATAACGCCCTGCGTCGCCATATAGTCGACAAACGCCTGGGCGACGCGCGGGTTGGTAAAAGAGGTGATCATCAACATGGGCAGCGGTCGCTTATTTCCACACAAAAGGGAACAGTATAGCGGGATTAGCGCTCAAACGCGTATTCCACTTCTGCCGGGAAATGACGATGCCAGGCATCGAAGCCGCCATCGACGCTGTATACCGCGTCGTAGCCCTGCTGAATAAGATATTGCGCCGCGCCTTTGCTGCTGTTGCCGTGGTAGCACATGACCATTACCGGCGTGTCGAAGTCGTTATCGCGCATAAACGCGCCCAGCGTGTCGTTGGTGAGATGGAACGCGCCCGGCGTGTGGCCCATCGCAAAACTTTGCGGATCGCGGATGTCCACCAGCACCGCTTTTCCCTGGTGCATCTTCTGGTGGGCTTCTTCTACGTTAATACATTCAAACTGATCCATGGTGTTCTCTTTCGCTTATTCAGGTTTTATGCCGCCTGCTGACCCTCACCCCAGCCCTCTCCCTGAAAGGGAGAGGGAGCAAACCATCCCCTCGCCCCTCAGGGGAGAGGGTTAGGGTGAGGGGGTGAAGTTTCACCGCACTATTTTACCCCGTAGTGTACGTCCTGACGGCGGGTAAACGCCATTATGTTATCCATATCACTCTAAATTGTTTTTTTGATGTTACCAAAAGCGCGTTCCTTTGCTATTATGAGCGATATCGAACATTTTTGAGCTTTAACGAAAGTGCATGAGGGTGTTATGGAAACCAAAGATCTGATTGTGATAGGCGGTGGCATCAACGGTGCCGGTATTGCGGTTGATGCCGCAGGACGCGGTTTATCCGTGCTGATGCTGGAAGCTAACGACCTCGCCTGCGCGACGTCGTCCGCCAGCTCCAAGCTGATCCACGGTGGCCTGCGCTACCTGGAACACTACGAATTCCGCCTGGTCAGCGAAGCGCTGGCCGAACGTGAAGTGCTGCTGAAAATGGCCCCGCATCTGGCGATCCCGATGCGCTTCCGCCTGCCGCACCGCCCGCACCTGCGTCCGGCGTGGATGATCCGCATCGGTCTGTTTATGTACGATCATCTGGGTAAACGCACCAGCCTGCCGGGTTCGAACGGTTTGCGTTTTGGCTCAGAATCGGTCCTTAAGCCGGAAATCGTGCGCGGTTTCGAATATTCCGACTGCTGGGTGGACGATGCGCGTCTGGTGCTGGCGAATGCGCAGATGGTCGAGAAGAAAGGCGGCGAGGTGAAAACCCGGACCCGCGCGACCGCCGCACGCCGCGAAAACGGCCTGTGGATTGTGGAAGCAGAAGACATTGATACCGGCGAGAAATTCAGCTGGAAAGCGCGCGGCCTGGTGAACGCCACCGGCCCGTGGGTGAAGCAGTTCTTCGACGACGGCATGCACCTGCCTTCACCGTACGGCATTCGCCTGATCAAGGGCAGCCACATTGTGGTGCCGCGCGTGCATACCCAGAAGCAGGCGTACATTCTGCAAAACGAAGACAAGCGCATCGTGTTTGTGATCCCGTGGATGGACGAATTCTCGATCATCGGTACCACCGACGTGGAGTATAAAGGCGATCCGAAGAACGTCGAGATCGACGAGAGCGAAGTGAACTACCTGCTCAAAGTGTATAACGCGCACTTTAAGAAACAGCTGTCACGGGATGACGTGGTCTGGACCTACTCCGGCGTGCGTCCGCTGTGCGATGACGAGTCTGACTCGCCGCAGGCGATTACCCGCGACTATACGCTCGATATCCACGACGTAGACGGTCAGGCACCGCTGCTGTCGGTGTTTGGCGGCAAGCTCACCACCTATCGCAAGCTGGCCGAGCACGCGCTGGAAAAACTGGCGCCGTACTACAAGGGCATTGGCCCGGCGTGGACCAAAGAGGCGGTACTGCCCGGTGGAGATATCGGCGGAAACCGCGACGATTACGCCGCGAAGCTGCGCCGTCGCTTCCCGTTCATTACCGAAGGGATGGCGCGCCACTATGCCCGCACCTACGGCAGCAATACCGAGCTGTTCCTGGGCGACGCGAAATCGCTTGCCGATCTGGGTGAACATTTCGGCCACGAGCTGTACGAGGCCGAGCTGCGCTACCTGGTTGAGCACGAATGGGTTCGCCGCCTGGACGATGCCATCTGGCGTCGTACTAAAGAAGGGATGTGGCTGAACGCAGAGCAGCAGTCCCGTGTGGCGCAATGGCTGCAGCAGCATGCGGGCAAGCGTGAGCTTTCGCTGGCGTCGTAATTGAAAAAATGCCCGGTGGCGCTGCGCTTACCGGGCCTACGGGATCGACCAGGCCGGGTAAGGCGAAGCCGCCACCCGGCTTTGTTTTTACAACCTCACCGGATCAATATGCCAGATCGTCTCGGCATACTCCTTGATGGTCCTGTCAGATGAGAAATACCCCATGTTGGCGATGTTATGCATCGCCGCGCTGGTCCATTTCTCCTGCTGGCGGTATAGCTCATCCACCTTATCCTGGCAGTCCACGTAGCTGCGATAATCCGCCAGCACCTGGTAGTGGTCGCCAAAGTTAATCAGCGAATCCACCAGATCGCGATAACGGCCCGGCTCGTCGGGGCTGAACACGCCGGTCGCAATCTGCGTCAGAACCTGACGTAGCTCTTCATCCCCTTCATAGAACTCACGCGGCGAGTAACCTTTCCTGCGCAGCGCCTCCACCTCTTCCGTGGTGTTACCGAAGATGAAGATATTCTCTTCCCCGACGTGCTCCAGCATTTCGACGTTCGCCCCGTCCAGGGTGCCGATGGTCAGCGCTCCGTTAAGGGCAAACTTCATGTTACTGGTGCCGGACGCTTCCGTGCCCGCCGTGGAAATCTGCTCAGAGAGATCCGCCGCCGGGATGATCAGCTGCGCCAGGCTGACGCTGTAGTTCGGGATGAACACCACCTTCAGCTTGTCGCCAATATCCGGATCCTGGTTCACCACCTTCGCCACGTCGTTGATGAGATGAATAATGTGCTTCGCCATGTAGTAGGCGGAAGCCGCCTTACCGGCGAAGATCTTCACGCGCGGCACCCACTCGGCGGTTGGATCGGCCTTAATGCGATTGTAGTGGGTGATCACGTGCAGCACGTTCATCAGCTGACGCTTGTACTCGTGGATGCGTTTGATCTGCACGTCGAACAGCGCTTTCGGGTTTGCCACCACGTTGAGGTGCATCGCCAGCCAGACCGCCAGACGTTTTTTGTTCCGCAGCTTGGCTTCCCGCACGGCTTTATTCACCGTCGGGAAATCAATGTGCTGCTTAAGCTCGCTCAGCTGGCTCAAATCGGTACGCCAGGTGCGGCCGATATTCTCATCCAGCACGTCGGACAGCGGCTGGTTCGCCAGCGCCAACCAACGGCGCGGCGTGACGCCGTTGGTGACATTGCAGAAGCGCGTCGGGAAGATCTTCGCGAAGTCGGCGAACAGCGACTGCACCATCAGGTTTGAGTGGAGCTCAGACACCCCGTTCACCTTGTGGCTGATCACCACCGCCAGCCAGGCCATACGCACGCGACGGCCGTTGGATTCATCAATAATCGAGGCTCGGCTCAGCAGGCCGGTATCGTTCGGATACTGCTCCTGCAGCGTCTTGAGGAAATAGTCGTTGATCTCAAAGATAATCTGCAGATGGCGCGGCAGGATTTTGCCGAGCATATCCACCGGCCACGTCTCCAGCGCTTCGCTCATCAGCGTGTGGTTGGTGTAGGAGAACACCTGACACGTCACCTCAAACGCGTCGTCCCAGCTGAACTTATGTTCGTCGATCAGCAGGCGCATCAGCTCGGGAATGGAGAGCACCGGGTGGGTGTCGTTAAGGTGAATCGCCGTTTTCTCCGCCAGGTTGGCGTAGGTTTTGTGCAGCTGATGGTGGCGACTGAGGATGTCCTGAATCGTCGCGGAGACGAGGAAATACTCCTGACGCAGGCGCAACTCGCGGCCGGAGTAGGTGGAGTCATCCGGGTACAGGACGCGGGAGACGTTCTCAGAGTGGTTTTTATCTTCCACCGCCGCAAAGTAGTCGCCCTGGTTAAATTTACCGAGGTTGATCTCGCTGCTGGCCTGGGCGTTCCACAGGCGCAGCGTGTTGGTGGCGTCAGTGTCGTAGCCGGGGATGATCTGATCATAGGCCACGGCGAGGATCTCTTCAGTTTCTACCCAGCGGGACTTTTTTCCTTCCTGTTGGATACGCCCGCCAAAGCGCACTTTGTAGCGCGTATTGTGGCGCTTAAACTCCCACGGGTTGCCGTACTCCAGCCAGTAATCAGGGGACTCTTTCTGACGACCATCGACGATGTTCTGTTTGAACATGCCGTAGTCGTAGCGAATACCGTAGCCGCGGCCCGGCAGCGCCAGCGTCGCCAGCGAGTCGAGGAAGCAGGCGGCGAGACGCCCCAGCCCCCCGTTGCCCAGCCCCGGGTCGTTCTCTTCGTCAATCAGCTCTTCTAAATCCAGACCCATCTCTTCCAGCGCGGTTTTTACGTCGTCGTAGATACCGAGCGACAGCAGCGCGTTAGAGAGGGTGCGGCCAATCAAAAATTCCATCGACAGGTAATAAACCTGCCGCGTCTCCTGCGAAAGCTGAGCGCGGTTTGAGCGCAGCCAGCGTTCGACCATGCGGTCACGCACCGCAAACAGCGTGGCGTTCAGCCACTCGTGCTTGTTGGCAATGACCGGGTCTTTCCCGATGGTGAACATCAGCTTGTAGGCGATGGAGTGCTTTAACGCCTCAACGCTGAGCGTGGGTGAAGAGTAGCTAAATGGAGCGTTCATATCAGTAACTTCGCCTCGTTACATCAAGCGTTGATAGAGATCGCGGTACGACTGCGCCGCAACGTGCCAGCTAAAGTCCATGGACATCGCCTGACGCTGTACGTAACGCCAAAGGGATGGACGGGACCACAAGACGAAAGCACGCCGAATCGCCCGAAGCAGCGACCAGGCATTACTGTCTTCAAAGACAAACCCGCTGGCAATACCGTCCGCCAGGTTTTCCAGAGAGCTATCCGACACCGTATCCGCCAGCCCGCCCGTGCGGCGCACCAGCGGCAGCGTGCCGTATTTCAGGCCGTAGAGCTGCGTCAGGCCGCAGGGTTCGAAACGGCTCGGCACCAGAATCACGTCCGCGCCGCCCATGATTCGGTGCGAGAACGCTTCGTGATAGCCAATCTGCACGCCCACCTGCCCCGGATGTTCCGCGGCGGCGGCGAGGAAACCCTCCTGCAGCACCGGGTCGCCTGCGCCGAGCAGCGCCAGCTGTCCGCCCTGCTCCAGTAAACCGGGCAGCGCTTCCAGCACCAGATCCAGTCCTTTCTGGCTGGTCAGGCGGCTGACCACCGCAAACAGCGGCACCTTGTCGTTGACCTTCAGCCCCATCGCAATCTGCAGCTGGCGTTTGTTTTCGGCTTTGTCTTCCACCGAGTCGCGGCCATAGCGCGCCGCCAAAAGGAGATCGGTTTCCGGGCTCCAGATCTGTTCATCCACGCCGTTCAGAATGCCCGACAGGCGGCCTTCGCGGTGGCGCTGCTGCAGCAGCCCTTCCAGACCGTAGCCAAACTCCGGCTGGGTGATTTCACGCGCGTAGGTGGGGCTCACCGCCGTAATGTGATCGGCATAGTACAGCCCGGCCTTCAGGAACGAAATTTGCCCGTTGAACTCCAGACCGTGCATGTTATAGAACGACCATGGCAGATCGATGTCATTCATATGATGGGCGTAGTACATGCCCTGATACGCCAGGTTGTGCACCGTAAACACCGATTTTGCCGGATGCCCTTTTGCCGCCAGATATGCAGGCGCCAGCCCGGCGTGCCAGTCATGCGCATGCACTACATCCGGACGCCAGAACGGATCCAGCCCGACGGCCATCTCCGCCCCCACCCAGCCGAGCAGCGCAAAGCGCAGCACGTTGTCGGTATAAGCGAACAGGTTCGTATCGTGATACGGGCTGCCCGGTCGGTCGTACAGGTGCGGCGCGTCGATCAGGTAGATCCCTACGCCGTTGTAATGCCCAAACAGCAGGGTGATGCGTCCGGCAAACGTTTCACGGCGGGTCACGACCTTTGCATCAGGTATGCCGCGCCGGATATCCGGGAAGGCGGGCAGCAGGACTCGGGTATCTACCCCTCCGGCGATCTGCGCCGCGGGTAATGCACCCAGAACATCTGCCAGACCGCCCGTTTTTAACAACGGAAACATCTCAGAACATACGTGTAAAACCTGCATCATCGCTCCTGTTTGATCTGCAGCTTCCGCAACATTTCCCGTGTGACTAACACGATCCCCTCTTCAGAACGGTAGAAGCGACGCGCGTCTTCTTCCGCGTTTTCACCAATCACCATTCCCTCAGGAATGACGCAGGCCCGGTCGATCACGCAGCGACGCAGACGACACGAACGCCCTACCCAGACATCCGGCAGCAGGACTGCCGAATCGATATTACAGAATGAGTTTATACGCACGCGCGGGAACAGCACGGACTGCACCACCACCGAACCGGAGATAATGCACCCGCCGGAGACCAGCGAGTTCAGCGTCATGCCGTGGCTGCCGGAGCGGTCCTGAACAAATTTCGCAGGCGGCAGGGATTCCATATGGGTACGAATCGGCCAGTTCTGGTCGTACATATCCAGCTCGGGCGTCACGGACGCCAGGTCCAGGTTGGCTTTCCAGTACGCTTCCAGCGTTCCCACATCGCGCCAGTAAGGCTCCGCATTCGGGTCGGACTGTACGCAGGACAATGGGAAAGGATGTGCATAGGCCATGCCAGCTTTGGTTATTTTTGGGATGATGTCTTTGCCGAAGTCGTGGCTGGAGTTTTCGTCTTTGTCGTCTTCTTCCAGCAGCTCATAAAGATAATCCGCATCAAAGACATAGATCCCCATGCTGGCGAGCGATTTGGTGTCATCCCCCGGCATGGTGGGCGGGTTCGCCGGTTTTTCAACGAAGTCGATAATCTTATCGTCCGCATCCACGTGCATCACGCCAAACGCCGTCGCCTCGGCAACGGGCACCGGCAGACACGCCACGGTGCATCGAGCCCCTTTTTCGACGTGGTCGATCAGCATATGCGAGTAGTCTTGCTTGTAGATGTGGTCCCCGGCGAGGATCACGATGTATTCCGCGCTGTAGCGACGAATGATGTCGAGGTTTTGGGTCACGGCATCCGCCGTGCCGCGGTACCAGTTTTCGCCGTGAACGCGCTGCTGCGCCGGGAGCAGATCGACAAACTCGTTCATCTCTTCGCTGAAGAATGACCAGCCGCGCTGGATGTGCTGCACCAGGGTGTGCGACTGATACTGCGTAATGACGCCAATGCGGCGAATGCCCGAGTTCAGGCAGTTGGAGAGCGCAAAGTCAATGATGCGAAACTTACCACCAAAGTGAACGGCCGGCTTGGCACGCTTGATGGTCAAATCTTTCAGACGGGTACCACGCCCGCCCGCGAGTATCAGGGCAACCGTTTTTAAGGGTAGCTGGCGTGCCAACATTAAGGGATCGTTCTTCTCTAATCTAACCATGACTAACTCCTTTTTTATCATCTTTGGAATACGCACACTCCGTGCGCAGGCCCGTGCCAGACAGCCATTACTACCGGATTATCCGCTCCGGCAAAGGGGGGAACGGCTCGCCACTCCCCGTCAGGTAAAACAATCTCTGCGACGTCGTCCGTCGCGTTCAGCGTCACCAGCCACTTATCCGAGAGCAGAATTTGCAGACAGGTGATGCCGTGTTGCCACTCTTGCGCGCTCAACGGTTGCGCGTCTTTATTCAGCCAGCGAACGTTGCCGTCGCCCTCTTCCCACCAGCGGTCGGCGGTAAGGGCGGGGATCTGCTGGCGAAGGTGGATCAGCGCCGCGGTGAAATGGGTCAACCCACTGTTCGCCTCCCCCCAGTCGAGCCAGGTCAGGGTGTTGTCCTGACAATAGGCGTTGTTGTTGCCGTGCTGGCTATGGCCGTGCTCGTCGCCCGCCAGCAGCATCGGCGTGCCCTGCGACAGTAAAAGCGTCGTCAGCAGCGCATGAACGCTGGCGCGTCGCCGCTCGATCACATCCAGACTTCCGCCTAATCCTTCTATACCATGATTGAAGCTATGGTTATTGTTAGTGCCATCGCGATTCTCTTCGCCGTTGGCCTCATTGTGTTTCTGATTGAAACAAACGCAGTCGCGCAGCGTAAAACCGTCGTGCGCCGTCACCAGGTTGACGGTGGCCGACGGACGTTTGCCGTCGCGCTTAAAGAGATCGCTGGAGCCGGCAAAGCGCCCGGCAAATTCGCCCAGTGACAGATCGCGCGCCAGCCAGAAGCGGCGGATGGCATCACGGTAGTGGTCGTTCCACTCGGCAAACAGCGGCGGGAAGTTCCCCACCTGATAACCGCCGTCACCGATGTCCCACGGCTCCGCGATAAGCTTCACCTGTGAAAGCACCGGACAGTTTTTGATTGCCTCAAACAGAGGCGCCTGCTGGCTGAATGCCGGCGTGCGCCCCATCACGGGCGCCAGGTCGAAACGGAAACCGTCCACGTGGAACGTCTCAACCCAGTATTTCAGGCACTCGTACGCGTAATGCGTGACCGCCGGGTGACTGAGGTTGAGGGTGTTACCGCAGCCGGTCCAGTTCTCGTAATCGCCGTCGTCCCTGATCCAATAATAGCTACGGTTATCGATTCCGCGCTGTGAGAGCGTTGGGCCGTCAAGATCGCTTTCCGCACTGTGGTTCAGCACCACGTCCAGAATGACCTCAATTCCCGCGGCGTGGAGCGCCTTCACCGCGTCGCGAAACTCATCCCGCGCCTTCTCCGGATGCGCGGCATAGCGCGGTTCCAGGGCGAACATCGCCAGCGGGTTGTAGCCCCAGTAGTTGCTCAGCCCCAGGCGCTGCAGGCGCGGCTCGCTGGCGAAATGCGCTACGGGCAGCAGCTCCAGGGCCGTGATGCCCAAATGCTTCAGGTAAGCGACCATCGTCGGATGCCCAAGCGCCTGATAGGTGCCGCGCATCTCTTTGGGGATCGACGGGTGCAGGTAGGTCAGCCCTTTGACGTGCGCTTCATAAATGACGGTGTTGCCCCACGGCGTGCGCGGCGGGGCATCGTCTTCCCAGTCGTAGAGATCGTGCACCACCACGCTTTTTGGCGCGACGGGCGCGCTGTCGCGGTGGTCGGGCTCGCCGTAGCCGACGTGGAACAGCGGGTCGTCTTTGAACTCGCCGTCCACGCGGTGCGCGCACGGGTCAATCAATAGCTTCGCCGGGTTAAACCAGTGCCCCTGAGAGGGCTCCCACGGGCCGTGTACGCGAAAACCGTAGTGCATCCCCGGACGCCCGCCCGACAGGTAACCGTGCCAGATGTCTCCCGTGCGGGACGGTAAATCGTAACGGTGCTCGTTACCCTCCCCGTCAAACACGCAGAGCTCGACCCGCTCCGCGTGAGCAGAAAAGAGCGTGAAGTTCACCCCCTTTCCGTCATAGCTCGCGCCGAGCGGTTCGGGTTTACCTGCCGTAAGCTGCGTCATTCTCCCTCCCGCATCAGCCAGATGGTGCCAAGCGGCGGCAGCGTCAGGCTCAGGGAGTTTGGTCGCCCGTGGCTTTCGACGGCATCGCTCTGCACCAGCCCGCCGTTGCCGGCGTTGCTGCCGTGGTAGTGCATGGAATCGGTATTCAGGATCTCGCGCCATTTGCCCGGCTGGTTAATGCCGAAGCGGTAGTGTTCACGCGGCACCGGCGTGAAGTTGCTGGCGACGATGATCTCGTTGCCCGCTTTATCGCGACGCACAAAGACAAACACCGAGCGCTCGTGATCGTCCACCACCAGCCACTCAAAGCCGTACGGGTCGAAGTCCAGCTCGTGCAGCGCTTTGTGGTGGCGGTAGGTCAGGTTCAGATCGCGCACCAGACGCTGCACGCCGTGATGCCAGTTGTCGCCACCTTCCAGCAGGTGCCAGTCGAGGCTTGAGTCGTGGTTCCACTCGCGCCCCTGGGCGAACTCATTGCCCATAAACAGCAGTTTTTTACCCGGGAAGGCAAACATCCAGCCGTAGTAGGCGCGCAGGTTGGCAAACTTCTGCCACGCGTCGCCGGGCATGCGGTCGAGAATGGATTTTTTGCCGTGCACCACTTCATCGTGCGACAGCGGCAGCATGAAGTTTTCGGTGTAGTTGTAGAGCAGCCCGAAAGTGAGCTTATCGTGGTGATACTGACGATAAACCGGGTCGAGCTTCATGTAGTCGAGGGTGTCGTGCATCCAGCCCAGGTTCCACTTATACCAGAACCCCAGGCCGCCTGATGACGGTGGGCGGGAGACGCCTGCAAAGTCCGTCGACTCTTCCGCCATAGTCACGGCGCCGTCCACCTGCTCGCCAATAATGCGGTTGGTATTGCGCAGGAACTCAATCGCTTCCAGGTTTTCACGACCGCCGTACTCGTTCGGGATCCACTCACCCTCTTTGCGGCTGTAGTCGCGGTAGATCATCGAGGCCACCGCATCCACGCGCAGGGCGTCAATGCCAAATCGCTCGATCCAGTACAGCGCATTCCCGACCAGGTAGTTCGCGACTTCACGGCGCCCGTAGTTGTAGATCAGCGTGTTCCAGTCCTGGTGATAGCCTTCGCGCGGGTCGCTGTGCTCGTACAGCTTCGTGCCGTCAAACTCTGCCAGCGCAAAATCGTCCGACGGGAAATGGCCCGGCACCCAGTCGAGGATCACGTTCAGCCCGGCGGCGTGCGCGGCATCAATGAAATAGCGGAAGTCATCCCGCGTGCCGAAGCGGCGAGTCGGGGCGTACAACCCGGTGGGCTGATAGCCCCAGCTGCCGTCGAACGGGTGCTCGTTAACCGGCAGCAGTTCGAGGTGGGTAAAGCCCATCCATTTGGCGTACGGCACCAGCTGGTCGGCGAGCTCCCGATAGCTGAGCCAGAAGTTGTTATCGGTGTGGCGGCGCCAGGAGCCGAGATGCACTTCATAAACGGAGATCGGCGCATCAAAGCGGTTAGCCTGCTTACGCTCCTCCGTCTGGACGACCTTCTCCGGCAGGCCGCATATCAGCGACGCGGTATCCGGGCGCATCTGCGCCTCGAAGGCATACGGGTCGGCTTTAATGCGCAGCTTGCCGTGGGCGTCGATCATTTCGAATTTATAGAGCTGGCCGTTGTGCGCCCCGGGGATAAACAGCTCCCAGATGCCCGTCTCACGGCGCAGGCGCATCGGGTGGCGGCGACCGTCCCAGTAGTTGAACTGCCCGACAACGGAGACGCGCTGGGCGTTAGGCGCCCACACGGCAAACCGCGTACCGGTAATTCCGTCCATAGTATCCGCATGGGCACCCAGCGTTTCATAAGGGCGAAGATGCGTGCCTTCGGAGAGCAGCCAGGCATCCATCTCTTTCAGCAGAGGGCCAAAGCTGTAGGGATCGTCGATCAGGTTTTGCTGGCCGTGCCAGATAACGGCGAGCTGATAGCGAAAGGGGTTTTTACGGCGGGGCATGACGCCCGAGAAAAAGCCGCGAGAGTCGAGGCACTCCAGGTTGCCCACCTTGCGGCCGGTTTTGGGCTCGATGACCCACACTTCGGTGGCATCCGGTAACAACGCCCGGACTTCCAGCCCGGCCTCTGTATGGTGCATCCCCAGCACGGAAAAGGGGTCGGCAAAGTGACCCGCAATAAGCGCATTAATCACGTCTCTATCCACACGATCGGACATGGTATTCATCCTGTTTTTTATGTCGTCCTTTTTTAGCGCCTGGGACGACTTTAATGTGACCTGAACGGGCATCCACTTAGTCCCGTCCTAACCTCAGGTAAGAAATGACTCTTCCTTAAAGCATAGCCAACGCTCTACACGACTCCTGATAAAAATAAGACATACGCGCGTTACTCCATGTATTACGCAAAAAAAAGGGGGTGAAAATCACCCCCGGTAGTTAACAAATTATTACGCCAGCTGACGCAGCATGCGGCGCAGCGGCTCGGCGGCGCCCCACAGGAGCTGGTCGCCGACGGTGAACGCGGAGAGGTACTCCGGCCCCATGTTAAGCTTGCGCAGACGGCCAACCGGCGTGGTCAGCGTGCCGGTAACGGCTGCCGGGGTCAGCTCACGCATGGTGATATCGCGATCGTTTGGCACCACTTTCGCCCACGGGTTGTGCGCGGCCAGCAGCTCTTCCACGGTCGGAATAGACACATCTTTTTTCAGTTTAATGGTGAAGGCCTGGCTGTGGCAGCGCAGCGCGCCGATACGCACGCACAGACCGTCAACCGGGATCGCCGACGCGGTATTGAGGATTTTGTTGGTCTCGGCCTGGCCTTTCCACTCTTCGCGGGTTTGACCGTTATCCAGCTGTTTGTCGATCCACGGGATCAGGCCACCGGCCAGCGGTACGCCAAAGTTATCCACCGGCAGCTCGCCGCTGCGGGTCAGCTCGGTCACTTTACGTTCGATATCAAGAATAGCGGACGCCGGGTTTGCCAGCTCGGCCGCAACGCTGTGGTGCAGCTGGCCCATCTGGGTCAGCAGCTCGCGCATGTGGCGCGCGCCGCCGCCGGACGCGGCCTGGTAGGTCGCCACGGAGACCCACTCCACCAGATCCTGCGCGAACAGGCCACCGAGGGACATCAGCATCAGGCTGACGGTGCAGTTACCGCCGACAAAGGTTTTCACGCCGTTATTCAGGCCGTCGGTGATGACGCCCTGGTTAACCGGGTCGAGAATAATGATGGCATCGTCTTTCATACGCAGCGAAGAGGCCGCGTCAATCCAGTAGCCCCGCCAGCCGCTTTCACGCAGCTTTGGATAGATTTCGTTGGTATAATCGCCGCCCTGGCAGGTCACAATAATATCAAGTGCCTTCAGCGCCTCCAGATCGTAAGCATCCTGCAACGTGCCTGTGGTACCACCAAAGGACGGAGCAGCCTGGCCGAGCTGAGAAGTGGAGAAGAAGACCGGGCGGATAGCGTCGAAATCGCGCTCTTCAACCATGCGTTGCATGAGTACAGAGCCGACCATACCGCGCCAGCCGATAAAACCAACGTTTTTCATAGCATTTTTTTCCTGCTGAGGGTGTGTGCTGATTGTGCAAGCCAGTATTGAACTGGGATATGCTTCACATTACAAAATGCTGCCAAAGTCGCAAGCGAAATTAATCGATGATTGCCCGGCAATCAGAAATACAGCTAATTATCATAATAACCATAGAGAGTTTCAGGGATAATTTACATGAGTGAAATCATTTCAGCAGCGGTTTTATTGATCCTGATAATGGATCCACTGGGCAACCTGCCAATCTTCATGTCGGTGCTGAAGCACACCGAGCCAAAGCGTCGCCGGGCGATCATGATCCGCGAGCTGCTTATTGCCCTGCTGGTGATGTTTATCTTCCTGTTTGCCGGTGAAAAAATCCTCGCCTTCCTTAACCTGCGTGCCGAAACCGTTTCGATTTCCGGCGGGATTATTCTGTTCCTGATCGCCATTAAGATGATTTTCCCGAGCGCGGAAGGCAGCAGCAGCGGCCTGCCCGCGGGTGAAGAGCCGTTTATTGTGCCGCTGGCGATTCCCCTCGTCGCCGGGCCGACGATTCTGGCGACGCTGATGCTGCTGTCGCACCAGTATCCGAACCAGATGAGCCATCTGGTGATTGCCCTGCTGATCGCCTGGGGCGGGACGTTTATTATCCTGCTGCAGTCGTCCCTGTTCCTGCGCCTGCTGGGTGAGAAAGGGGTGAACGCGCTGGAGCGTCTGATGGGGCTGATTCTGGTAATGATGGCGACGCAGATGTTCCTGGACGGAATCAGGGCGTGGATGAAAGGATGACTTTCTCCCTCTCCCGTGGGAGAGGGCCGGGGTGAGGGCATCAGGCCGCAGAGGACAGCCCACCTACCCCTTACGAATCAAATACCGGTACGGCAGCGCCTCGGTCTGCTGTGCCACCAGCTCATGCTCCATAAAGGTACAAAAGCCGGGAATATCGCGCGTGGTGGCCGGGTCGTCGGCAATAATCAGCAGCGTTTCACCCGTCTGCATGTTGCGCACGGTTTTGCGTACCATCATTACCGGCTCCGGGCAGCGAAGGCCCTGGGCATCAAGGGTGTGGTCTGGGCTGGAAAACAGGTCGGTCATGATCTTCTCGGTCAGGTAAAAACGGCTGTAGTTTACGCCCCGGCGCGGGCAATGCAAACCAGGTTAACGATTGCGCAAAAACTAACCATTGCAATGTCCAGCCAAAGCAGTATCATGCTGCGGTTTTTATTGGGTTCCCTCACCCCAACGTATAAAAAGGTCACAATATGACGCAGTTCTCTGAATCACAGCGCGTAAAAGCGTTGTTCTGGCTTTCGCTTTTTCACCTGCTGGTGATCACCTCCAGCAACTATCTGGTGCAGCTCCCGATCTCCATTTTTGGTTTTCATACCACCTGGGGCGCGTTCAGTTTTCCGTTTATTTTCCTCGCCACCGATCTGACCGTGCGTATCTTTGGCGCACCGCTGGCGCGCCGCATTATTTTTGCGGTCATGCTTCCGGCGCTGTTCATTTCATACGTGGTGTCATCCCTGTTTTATATGGGAAGCTGGCAGGGCGTTGAGGCGTTAACCCACTTCAACCTGTTTGTTGCCCGTATCGCTGCCGCAAGCTTTATGGCCTACGCGCTGGGGCAAATCCTCGACGTGCACGTGTTTAACCGCCTGCGTCAGAATCACCGTTGGTGGATGGCACCCACCGCCTCCACGCTGTTTGGTAACGTGAGCGATACACTGGCCTTCTTCTTCATCGCCTTCTGGCGCAGCCCGGATGCGTTCATGGCCGAACACTGGATGGAAATCGCGCTGGTGGACTACTGCTTCAAGGTGCTCATCAGCATTGTGTTCTTCCTGCCGATGTACGGCGTGCTGCTGAATATGCTGCTGAAAAGGCTGGCAGATAAATCTGAAATCACGGCATTGCAGGCTGGTTAAGGGTTCGCTTTATCAGTTGTGATAAGATGGACGAATGAGCCGCTATGGCCGTTTATCGAAAGGAAGAAGTCAATGCGCAATCTGGTTAAATATGTCGGGATTGGCCTGCTGGTTGCGGGTCTTGCAGCCTGTGATAACAGCGACACGAAAACGCCTGCTCAGGGCGCATCCGCAGAGAGCAACGCGACCGGTCAGCCGGTGAATCTGATGGATGGCAAACTCAGTTTCTCTCTGCCAGCAGATATGACTGACCAGAGCGGCAAGCTGGGCACCCAGGCGAATAATATGCACGTATACTCCGACGCAACCGGCCAGAAAGCGGTCATTGTGATTGTGGGCGACGACACCAGCGAAGAACTGGCCGTCCTGTCCAAACGTCTGGAAGACCAGCAGCGCGGCCGCGATCCGCAGCTGCAGGTGGTGACCAATAAATCCATTGAGCTGAAAGGCCATAAGCTGCAACAGCTGGACAGCATCATCTCCGCAAAAGGCCAGACCGCTTACTCTTCTGTGGTGCTGGGTAAGGTGGATAACAAACTGCTGACCCTGCAGATCACTCTGCCAGCGGAAGACCAGCAGAAAGCGCAGACGGCCGCTGAAAACATCATTAACACCATCGTGATCCAGTAACCTTTCACGACGATGACGTGGCCTCCGGTGCCTGCACCGGGGGCCATTTTTTTAGCCGCCACGTCAGCAGTAAGGCAAGAATAACCAGACCTGCCGAGGCAATGTAGATCACCGGTACCCCCGCCCAGGCCATCACCAGCCCTGCCAGCGGCCCGGTAATGCCCAACGACATATCCATAAACACCGTATAGGTCGCCAGCGCCGCCCCCTGGTTCTGCTGCGGCACCGCTTTCACCGCCACCACCCCCAGCGCCGGGAAGACCAGTGAAAAACCCGCCCCTGCAAGGAAGACACCAATTTTCGCCATCCAGGGTGCGCTGGCTATGCCGGTTAACAGCAGCCCGACAATCTCAACCGCAAAACAGATCATCGCCACATTCAGCCCGCCCAGGCGGTTGATACCGTTCGGGAAAAGCAGGCGTGCGCCAACAAACGCACCGCTAAAGAGAGTTAACGCAAAGGCCGCGCCCTCCCAGCCTTTGGCGTCGTAAAAGAGGGTAATGAAGGTTGCAATTACGCCGAAGCCGGTGGTCGCCAGGGCCAGCGCCATACCGTACGGCCAGACGCGCCCCAGCACGGCTCGAAACGGCAACGGCTTGCCCTTGCTGGCCCTCACTTTCGGGCGCGGCAGCGCAAACAGTATCGCCACAAGCGCGACCGCCATAATGGTGAGCGACAATCCATACAGCCCGCCAAAGGCATAACAGGCCACGCCAAGCGGCGCGCCGAGCGCCATCGCGCCATAGGTGACAATCCCGTTCCAGGAGATCACCCGGCCAATGTGCGGCGCACCTACAACCCCAACGCCCCATAGCGTCGAGCCGGTTCCCGCCAGGCTTTGCCCAATGCCAAGTATGATGCGGCCCAGGCAAAGCAGCGCCAGGCTAACCAGCGGCCAGGCGCCAGCAGCAGCAGCCAGCAGATAGCTCAGGCCGCTCAGGAAACAGCCGCACAATCCCACCACCACGATGCTTTTAGGACCAAACAGGTCGGCGTAGCGCCCGGCGTGCGGGCGGCTCAGGAGCGTGGCGAAATACTGCAGGCTGATGACCAGCCCCGCCCAGAACGCACTAAAACCCATCACGTCATGGACATAGCCCGGCAAAACCGCCAGCGGCAGGCCGATCGTCAGGTAACTGGCAAAGTTGAAAATAACGACGGAAACGATACGCAGATTGAGGCGCAATCCGCTCAGCGCCGGTTCGGCGGCAGCTTCGGGCATGGGGGTTTACCTGAATTTTTTGCAACAGTGTTTCACTATTACCACGGCGCAATAAGAAAATCAGCCCCGACTTTCAGATTATCGGCGCCAGACGAAGCGGCCCCCAGGCACTACACTTATCGGGTCATCATCTTAAGGAACGCGCATGTTAGCTCCCCAGCCCGATAAAGCAGGACTCCACATCTTACTAAAGCTCGCCTGTCTGGTGGTTATTCTTGCGGGCATTCATGCTGCCGCTGACATTATCGTCCAGCTCCTGCTGGCCCTGTTTTTTGCCATTGTTCTGAATCCGCTGGTGACCTGGTTTTTACGCCGGGGCGTGAGCCGTCCGGTGGCCATCACCATCGTGGTTATCGTGATGCTGATTGGCCTGACGGCGCTCTTCGGGGTACTGGCGGCCTCGCTGAGCGAGTTCTCCACCATGTTGCCGCAGTACAATAAGGAGCTGACGCGTAAAATCATCGCGCTGCAGGAGATGATGCCCTTTCTTAACCTGCATATCTCACCCGAACGTATGCTGCGCAGGATGGATTCCGAGAAGGTCATGACCTACGCCACCACGCTGATGACCGGTCTTTCCGGCGCGATGGCTAGCATACTGCTGCTGGTCATGACGGTAGTGTTCATGCTGTTCGAAGTCCGCCACGTCCCCTATAAGCTGCGCTTTGCTTTAAATAACCCGCAAATACACATTGCCGGCCTACACCGCGCCTTAAAGGGGGTCTCCAAATATCTGGCACTGAAAACGCTGCTCAGCGTCTGGACCGGCATTATCGTCTGGCTGGGGCTGATGCTGATGGACGTACAGTTCGCGCTGATGTGGGGGGTGCTGGCGTTTCTGTTGAACTACGTGCCGAATATTGGCGCGGTGCTTTCCGCCGTGCCGCCGATGATCCAGGCGTTTCTGTTTAACGGTTTCTACGAATGCATGCTGGTCGGAGCGCTCTTCCTCGTCGTGCATATGGTGCTGGGCAACATTCTTGAACCACGCATGATGGGGCACAGGCTGGGCATGTCGACGCTGGTGGTGTTTTTATCGTTGCTGATTTGGGGATGGCTGCTGGGCCCGGTCGGCATGCTGCTGTCGGTACCGCTGACCAGCGTATGTAAAATCTGGATGGAAACCACCAAAGGGGGCAGCAAGCTGGCGATCCTGCTGGGGCCAGGGCGGCCAAAAAGCCGGTTACCGGGATAACTTGTCTATGTCATCAGGCTTAGACCGTCAATAGAACGCCTTAATTACCGCGACGCTCACCGTCGCGGTATTTTTATTTGCGTTAAGGCATATGTTCCCGTTTTTATTCACCTCACCCACATTTCGCTTTAACACAAATTAAAAAAAAACGGAATGATTAATTATTTTGCGTGATATTATACCCCGCCTTAGCGTCAACCTAATGCAAACATTAATATTGATTAAAAAAGACACCTGACTTAATCCGTAGGTCTGGTGATACTTATTTGTAAAAAACACTACCTTTAATTGTTATTATTGATATGGAGTTGTTGATGAAAAAGATCGTTAAATGGTGCGCTGCTGCAGTATTCGTTGGCGCTCTGGCTGGCTGTGCGCGTACCGCCCCAATCGCTCAGGTTCACTCTGTCGTGAGCGCAGGTCATACTGCCGATCAGGTGAAAACGGCAATTTTGAAAGCAGGCCAGAAGCGTGACTGGATCATGACGGAAGCGGGCCCGGGCGTTATTAAGGGGCGTCTGCAGGCACGCGATCACTCGGTCCAGGTACGTATTCCCTACTCTGCGACAAGCTATTCAATTAATTACGAAAGTAGCCTGAATCTGAAAGCGGCAGACGGTAAAATTCACAAAAATTATAACCGCTGGGTGAACAACCTCGACCACGATATTCAGCTGAATCTCTCTGCGGGTGCCGCGCTGTAATATTTTTCTAAAGTCGGGCCGGACATGGCCCGATAACCTCATTTCTTGCCCTGAAAGGTTACGCAACAATGTACGAAAAGGACACGCTCAGCGCCCTGGATGCCATTACCGAAGCGCAACGCATCGCTTTTGCTCCGATGTTATTTCAGACCGCGCTTTGTCTGCGTAACTCGGGTGTCCTCGCCTGGCTCGATAAACAGGGTAATAAGGGGGCGAGCCTCGAAGAAATAACCGAAAACAGTACCCTGAGCAACTATGCCGTCAGCGTATTGTTAGACATGGGATTAAGCGGGCGGATAATTACCTGGAAAGAAAGTCGTTATTTCCTGGCGAAAGTGGGCCATTTCTTACTCCACGATCCCATGACCCGCGTTAATATGGATTTCACGCAGGACGTCTGTTACCAGGGGTTATTTCACCTGGCCGACGCCCTGCAGGAAGAAAAACCGGCCGGATTATCCGTGTTTGGCGACTGGCCAACCATCTATCCGGCCTTATCCCAGCTTCCTGCCCGGGCAAAAGAGAGCTGGTTCGCCTTCGATCACTACTATTCTGACGCCGCTTTTGACGCCGCGTTGCCATATATATTCGCAAGCTCGCCGACAAAATTGTACGATGTGGGCGGAAATACGGGTAAATGGTCGTTACGCTGCTGCCGCTATGACGATAATGTTGCCGTGACGATCCTCGATCTCCCGCAGCAGATAGCGCTGGCGCAGGAAAACATCGAAAAAGCAGGTTTTTCTCATCGTATTGGATTCCATGCTGTCGATATGCTTAGTCCGGCGGCATTGCCGGGAGATGCCGACGTCTGGTGGATGAGCCAGTTTCTGGACTGTTTCTCTCCGGATCAGATTGTCGCCATGCTGACGCGCGTCGCACAGGTCATGAAGCCAGGCGCACGGTTGTGCATCATGGAGCTTTTCTGGGATGCCCAGAAATATGAAGCGGCGGCTTTCAGCCTGAATGCCACCTCGCTCTATTTCACCTGTATGGCGAATGGTAATAGCCGTTTTTACAGCGTAGAGAAGTTTTATCACTACCTGGAGAGGGCGGGCTTCTGCATTGAACAGCGGCTGGATAACCTTGGGGTAGGTCATACCCTGTTAATATGCACCAAACGTGAACAATAGCGCAGCCTGGCTGCCCGGGTGGCCCAGCCTGCCCTTTGAATACGGTATTCCGCGGACGCGCGTAGATGAAATTTTCACTGAACATTATTGACTGGCAGGCAAGAGCGCCAGGACTAAGCGATGCCGCAGAGTGGCAGGCGTGGTCGCGCCTGCAGTCAACTATAGACCCAACGGCCCCGCTTCCCCGGCTGACTGCGTTACCCATGATGACCGCGCGCCGCCTTAACTCGGGCAGTAAGCTGGCGGTGGATATTGGTCTTGCCATGCTGCAAAGCCACGCCGTTGATGCCGTCGTCTATTCCAGCCGCCACGGCGAACTGGAGCGCAATTACCGTATTCTGCATGCGCTGGCAACCGGTCAGGCCGTCTCGCCCACCGACTTCGCCATGTCCGTGCACAACTCCGCTGTGGGCAATCTTACTATTACCGCTCGCCAGCCTGTTGTCTCTTCATCCATTTCTGCCGGGCTGGACACCTTCCAGCAGGCCCTTTGTGAAGTGCTGAGCCTGCTGCAGGCGGGCTACTCCCGCGTCTTGCTGGTGGATTTTGACGGCACGCTGCCGGAATTTTACCACCCGGCATTGCCGCCGCAGATGCCCACCTGGCCGTACGCGCTGGCGCTGGTGATTGAATCCGGCAGCGAATGGCAGTGCGAAACCCGCAGCGGCAGCACGGGCGAGGAGCCTACTCTGCCGCAAAGCCTGATGTTCCTGCAACGCTATCTCCGCGAGGAGCGGCAGTTTGTGGTGCCCGGCGAACGCCTGCTGTGGCAGTGGGCGCGCCAATGAACCGCCTGGCCGCCCGGATCAACTGGCTATGGCGTCTGGCGATGACTGGACTCTGCTTCGTGCTGTTTGGCGCGGGCGGCCTGCTGCTGTCGCTGATCTGGTTCAACCTGCTGCTGATTGTTCAGCGCGATCGCGCCAAACGCCGTCGCCTGGCGCGCCGCAGCATTGCGGCCAGCTTCCGCGGCTTCTTAACCGTTGCCCGCGGCACCGGGGTGCTGGACTATCGCATTCACAATCTTGACGCGCTTCGCGGCGATCGGGGCTGTCTGGTGGTGGCTAACCACCCAACGCTAATTGACTACGTGATTCTGGCGTCGGTGATGCCCGAAACCGACTGTCTGGTGAAGAGCGCGTTACTGCGCAATCCCTTTGTCAGCGGCGTTATCCGCGCGGCGGATTACCTGATTAACAGCGAAGCCGAGCCTCTGCTCGCTGCCAGCCGGCAGCGTCTGGCCCACGGCGACACGCTGTTAATCTTCCCGGAAGGCACGCGTACCCGGCCAGGTGAGGCTATCGCCCTCCAGCGCGGCGCGGCAAATATCGCTGTGCGCTGCCGCAGCGATCTGCGGATCGTGCTGATCCACTGCAGCGAGCACCTGCTGGATAAAAAAAGCCGCTGGTATGACGTACCGCCCGCAAAACCTGTCTTTACCGTGGATGTGCGCGATCGCGTGAACATCGACGAATTTTACGATGCAAATGAACAAGAACCGGCGCTGGCGGCAAGGCAGTTAAACCGGCATCTGGAGCATCGATTAACATCAGGCCTTCAATCTTTGTCAGGAATTAATGATGCAAGCGCTTTATCTTGAAATTAAGAATCTCATTATCACCACGCTGAATCTGGACGAGCTTACCGCAGAGGATATTGATACCGATGCCGCGCTGTTTGGCGATGGGCTGGGTCTCGACTCTATCGACGCGCTGGAGCTCGGTCTGGCGGTGAAAAACCAGTATGGCGTGGTGCTTTCTGCCGAAAGCGAGGAGATGCGCCAGCACTTCTTTTCCGTCGCCACCCTGGCGTCCTTTATCCATGCCCAACGCGCCTGAGACGTGAACTATGACCGAACAAGAAACCATTTATCAGGAAGTCTGCGGCCTTCTGATCAAACTCTTTGAAATCGACCCGCAGGACATTACGCCCGAAGCCCGTCTTTACGAAGACCTGGAGCTGGACAGCATTGACGCGGTGGACATGATTGTCCATCTGCAGAAGAAAACCGGTAAGAAAATCAAGCCGGAAACCTTCAAATCGGTTCGTACCGTTCAGGATGTGGTAGACGCCGTCGAACAGCTTCTGCGCGAAGAGTAAAACACCGTGCGTGGTGGACGGACGTTGCCGGTTATCCCCCTTCTGACGGGGCTGATGCTGCTGGCGTGGCCCTTCCTGATTGGATTTGGGCTGACGCATAACAGCCTGCCGTGGCTGCTGCCCGTGATGGCACTGCTGTTGCTGCTGCGGCTGCAACAGGCGCGGCGGAACACCGGCCCGATGCGGTATGTGGTGCAGTGCGTGGCGCTGGCGGGCATCGCGCTCTGCGCGGCAAGCTACCTGCTGAAAACCCACCAGTGGCTGCTGTTTTACCCTGTGGTCGTCAATCTTGTGATGCTGGCCGTGTTCGGGGGTTCGCTCTGGACCGCGATGCCGCTTGTCGAACGGCTGGCGCGCCTGCGTGAGCCAAATTTGCCCCCGGAGGGTGTGCGCTATACCTACAAGGTGACCCTCGTCTGGTGCGGATTTTTCATCGGCAACGGGGCGATGGCGCTGTTTACCGTCCTGCACGGTGACATGCATCTGTGGACGCTGTGGAACGGTATGGTGGCTTACATCCTGATGGGAACGCTGATGGCGACAGAGTGGCTGGTGCGTCAACGGGTGATAAAAAAAGAGATGCACAATGACTAACCCCCTTCCGCTGGGCCAGTGGTTAAACGCGCCCCGCCCTGACGACACGCCCGTCGCCTGGCTTGACGATCGTACCTGGACGCTGGGCCAGCTGCGCCACGACGTGACCCTGCTGGTCGACACCCTGCGTCAGCAAGAAGGCGAGCGCTGGGCGCTGTGCTTTGAAAACAGCTACCTGTTTATCGTTGCGCTGCTGGCCTCGCTGCATGCGGGTAAAACGCCGGTCATTCCCGGCCATAGCCGTATTTCGCTGCTTGAAGAGCAGCAGTCGCTGTTTAGCGGCGTTCTGAGCGACAGGCCCCTCGGTTACCCTGGAAAGCTGATTGTGGTGGCTTCCCGCCATCAGACGATCGCCCACTGGATGCCCCTGCCGGATATTGCCGAAAGCCGCTTTGTTGAGCTTTTCACCTCCGGCTCCACGGGGACGCCGCGTCGGGTGATTAAGCACATCGTCAGCCTGGATCGCGAAGCCCGCCTGCTGGCTGACCGCTTCGGCGCGCGTCTGGCTGGCTGTAGCGTTGTCGCCTCCGTCGTACCGCAACACCTGTACGGTCTGACATTCCGCATTGTATTGCCGATGGCGCTTGGCCTGCCGCTGCATGCCGCGATGCTCTATTACGCAGAGCAACTGGCCGCCCTTCCTCATGACAGGCATTACCTGTTCATCAGCAGCCCGGCGTTCCTGAAACGCCTGGATACTGAGCTGGCCGCGCCGCCCGTCAGGATGCTGATTTCCGCGGGCGGAATGCTGCCCTGGCGTGACGTCTCAACCACCGCTGGCTGGCTTAACATCTGGCCGGATGAAATTTATGGCAGCACCGAAACCGGGATCCTCGCCTGGCGCCATCGCCAGGAAGATAACCTGCCATGGCTGCCCTTCCCCGGCGTAAGCTTCCATCAGGAAGAAGAAGCGTGCCGCGTCACGTCACCACTGATCCATGAGGCTGAAGGACTCCAGCTGGACGATATCCTCCACTTCGACAGCGAGGGGCTGTTCAGCATCGCCGGTCGTCGCGGGCGGGTGGTCAAAATTGAAGAAAAGCGCATCTCGCTTAACGAAATAGAACGCCGCCTGCTGGAGCTCGACGGCGTTTGCGAAGCGGCTGCGCTGCCGGTCACGCGCGGGGGCCGCCAGGGAATCGGCGCCCTGCTGGTGCTGGATGAGGCGGTTCGTCAGCGCTGGCAGCTGCAGGATAAAAAAGCGCAGGAGTTCGCCTGGCGTCGCGCTCTGCTGCCGTGGCTTGAACCGGTCGCGGTGCCGCGCTACTGGCGGATTGTGGATGAGATGCCGGTAAACAGTATGAACAAGCGTGTCTATGCGCAGTTAGAGGAGTTATTTCATGAAAATTCATGAAATTGAGCGCCATCAGGCACAGCCGGAGAAGCTGGAGATCGTTTTGCATCTCGACGCGTCTCTGTTCTGGTTTCAGGGCCATTTTGCCGTACAGCCGCTGCTGCCCGGCGTTGCGCAGCTTGACTGGGTCATGCACTACGCCACGACGTTACTGGCGCCGGGTTACCGCTTTCACAGCATTCAAAACGTGAAGTTTCAGGCCCCTCTGCTGCCGGAAACTACGGTGACGCTGGTGCTTGAGTGGCATGCCGAACGTCAGATGTTGACCTTCAGCTACCAGCGTCACGCCGGGGCGGAGCGCCATACCGCCAGCAGCGGGAAAATTCGTCTATGTCAGTGATCTTTCGCCCCTGCGTGCTGATCCCGTGCTACAACCACGGTGCCATGATCGCCAGCGTGCTGTCACGTCTCGCCCCGTTCGGCCTGCCGTGCCTGGTGGTGGATGACGGCAGCGAAGCGATCACCCGTCAGGAGCTCGAACGCCTGGCGGCGGAGCAGCCGCATATGACGCTGATCCGTCTGGGGCAAAACGCCGGGAAAGGTGCTGCGGTCATCAGGGGGCTGGAGGAGTGCGCTCGCGCGGGCTATACCCACGCCGTGCAGGTGGATGCGGACGGCCAGCACGCCATTGAAGATATCCCCAAACTGCTGGCGCTGGCGGAGCGCCACCCGGACGCGCTGATTTCCGGCCAGCCCATTTACGATGATTCCATTCCGCGCTCGCGGCTCTACGGGCGCTGGGTCACCCACGTCTGGGTATGGATTGAGACCTTATCCCTGCAGCTTAAAGACAGCATGTGCGGCTTTCGGGTCTACCCGGTCTCGCCCACGCTGCGGCTGGCCGCGCGTGAAACGCTCGGTAAACGGATGGACTTTGACACCGAAGTGATGGTCCGTCTCTACTGGCAGGGCAACACCAGCGTCTTCCTGCCCACCCGTGTGACCTACCCGCAGGACGGGTTATCCCACTTCGACGCGTTAAAAGATAACGTGCGGATCTCCCTGATGCATACCCGGCTGTTCTTCGGCATGCTGCCCCGCATTCCCGGCCTGCTCTTCCGTCGACGCGGCCAGCACTGGGCGCAGCAGGACGAGGTCAAGGGGCTATGGGGCATGCGCCTGATGCTGCGCGTCTGGCAGTTGCTGGGGCGGCGGGCCTTTACCGTGCTGCTGTGGCCAGTGATCGGCGTCTACTGGCTTATCGCGCGTCCGGCGCGGCAGGCTTCGCGGCAGTGGATTGCACGCGTGAAGCAGGTGCTGATGCAGCGGGACATGCCTGTTCCCTCACGGCTCAACAGCTTTTTCCATTTCATGCGCTTCGGCAACGCGATGCTGGACAAAGTTGCCAGCTGGCGCGGCGAGCTGAAGTTTAATCGCGACGTGGTCTTTGCCCCCGGCGCGCGCGAAACGCTTAATATCGCGGCGCCGCAGGGCAAGCTGCTGCTGGCCTCGCATCTTGGTGACGTAGAGGCCTGCCGGGCGCTGGCCCAGCTGGACGGCAGCAAGATCATCAATGCCCTGGTCTTCAGCGAAAACGCCCGGCGCTTTAAGCAGATTATGAGCGAAATGGCGCCCCAGGCGGGCGTGAATTTAATGTCGGTCACCGACATCGGCCCGGACACCGCGATTGCCATCAAAGAGAAGCTTGAGCGCGGAGAATGGGTCGCGATTGTGGGCGACCGCATCGCGGTGAATCCGCAGCGTGGCGGCGAGTGGCGCGTGATCTGGAGCCGGTTCATGGGCCAGCCCGCGCCGTTCCCTCAGGGGCCGTTTATCCTGGCCTCGATTCTCCGCTGCCCGGTGGTGCTGATTTTTGCCCTGCGCCAGCAGGGCAAGCTTGTCCTGCACGGCGAACCGTTTGCCGACCCGCTGATCCTGCCGCGCGGGGAACGCCAGCAGGCGCTGCAGGATGCCGTCGATCGCTACGCGCAGCGGCTGGAGCATTACGCCCTGATGTCGCCGCTCGACTGGTTTAATTTTTTCGATTTCTGGCATCTGCCAGAGTCCAGAGAGAAGGAGTAAAGGGTGCTGACCGATCCCCGCTTTACGACTGAAGTCGAGATCACCGTTCCGTTCCACGACGTCGATATGATGGGCGTGGTCTGGCACGGTAACTATTTCCGCTACTTTGAGATCGCCCGCGAGGCGCTGCTCAATCAGTTTGACTATGGCTATCGCCAGATGAAAGCCTCCGGCTACGTCTGGCCCGTCGTCGACACCCGGGTGAAATACCGCGATGCGGTGACCTTTGAGCAGCGTATTCGCGTCCGCGCGCAGATTGAAGAGTATGAAAACCGGCTGCGCATTGCCTATCAAATTTTCGATGCGCAGACCGGCAAGCGCACCACCACCGGGTACACCATCCAGGTGGCGGTGGAAGAAGCCACCCGCGAAATGTGCTTTGTCAGTCCGGCAGTACTGTTTGAACGTATGGGAGTCACGCCATGAAATGGTTGCCTTTGCTGACGCTGCTCGTCAGCCCGCTGGTCAGCGCCGTGACGCTGGATGAACTGCAGCAGCGCTTCACCGAGCAGCCCGTGGTGCGCGCGCACTTCGAACAGGTTCGCACGATAAAAGATATGCCGCAGCCGCTGCGCTCGCAGGGCGAGATGCTGATCGCCCGCGACAGTGGCCTGCTGTGGGATCAAAAAGCGCCCTTTCCGATGACGCTCCTGCTGGACGACAAGCGGATGGTTCAGGCGATCAACGGCCAGCCGCCGCAGACCATCACTGCCGACAATAATCCGCAGATGTTCCAGTTCAACCACCTGCTGCGGGCCCTGTTCCAGGCCGACCGCAAGGTGCTGGAAGAGAACTTCCGCATCGATTTTAAAGACCTGGGAGCGGGCCGCTGGTCGTTGGTACTTACGCCAAAAACGACGCCGCTGGACAAGATTTTTGCCTCCCTCGATCTGGGCGGCGCGACCTATCTGGAGACGATTCGCCTGAACGACAAGCAGGGCGACCGTACCGATATCGCTCTTTCAAACCACCAACTGACGCCCGCCAGCCTGACCGATGACGAACGCCAACGCTTTGCCGCACCGTAAATCCCTGCGCCCGGCGCTGCTGTGGGCCGCGGCATGCCTGATCCTGCTGGGCGTGCTGCTGTCACTGCTGCCCGGCGCGCGTCTGAACAGCAGCGTGCTGGCCATGCTGCCGAAGCAGACGCTGGGGGCGATCCCGCCGGCGCTCAACGACGGGTTTATGCAGCGTCTCGACCGCCAGCTGGTCTGGCTGGTCAGCCCCGGCAAAGAGCCCGATCCGCGCGTGGCGCAGCAGTGGCTGACGCTGCTGCAAAACAGTCACTCGCTCAGCGAGGTTAAAGGCCCGATGGACGCCGCCGGGCAGAAAGCCTGGGGAGAGTTCTTCTGGCAGCACCGCAACGGCCTGATCGATCCCGCCACCCGCGCCCGTCTGCAAAACGGCGGAGACGCGCAGGCGCAGTGGATTTTATCCCAGCTCTACTCGGCCTTTTCCGGCGTCAGCGGCAAAGAGCTGCAAAACGATCCGCTGATGCTGATGCGCGGCTCGCAGCTCGCCCTGGCGCAAAACGGCCAGAAGCTGCGGCTGATGGACGGCTGGCTGGTCACGCAAGATGAGGCGGGGAACTACTGGTACCTGCTGCACGGCGAGCTGGCAGGCTCGTCATTTGATATGCAGCAGACCCACCGGCTCGTGACGACGCTTAACGCGCTGCAACAGACGCTGAAAGCGAGTTACCCGCAGGCCCAACTGCTTTCCCGCGGAACGGTCTTCTACAGCGATTACGCCAGCCAGCAGGCCAAACGCGACGTCTCGACGCTGGGTATCGCCACCCTGCTTGGGGTGTTCCTGCTTATCGTCGCGGTGTTCCGCTCTCTGCGCCCGCTGCTGCTGAGCGTGCTCTCGATTGCCATCGGCGCGCTGGCGGGCACGGCGGTGACGCTGCTGCTCTTTGGCGAACTGCACCTGATGACGCTGGTGATGAGCATGAGCATCATCGGTATTTCCGCAGACTACACGCTCTACTACCTGACCGAACGGATGGTGCACGGCGCGGAGCTTTCCCCCTGGCAGAGCCTGGCCAAGGTACGCAATGCGCTGCTGCTGGCGCTGCTGACGACCGTCGCCGCCTACCTGATTATGATGCTGGCCCCCTTCCCCGGGATCCGCCAGATGGCGGTGTTCGCCGCCGTGGGGCTGAGCGCCTCCTGCCTGACGGTGATTTTCTGGCATCCGTGGCTGTGCCGGGGTCTGCCGGTGCGCCCGGTTCCCTTTATGGTCCTGATGCTGCGCTGGCTGGCCGCCTGGCGACGCAGTAAAAAACTGTCCGTTGGTCTGCCCGTCGCGCTGGCGCTGCTCTCCGCCGCGGGGATGAGCACCCTGAAGGTGGACGACGATATCGCCCAGCTGCAGGCGCTGCCAAAAGATATTCTGGCGCAAGAGAAAGCCATTACCGCCCTGACCGGCCAAAGCGTCGATCAGAAATGGTTTGTGGTGCACGGTGCTTCGCCCCAGCAAACGCTGGAGCGGCTGGAAGCCTTCACCCCGGCGCTGGCCGAGGCGCAAAAAGCGGGCGATCTCACCCGCTGGCGTACCCTGCCGCTGAACTCGCTGGCCCGCCAGAAAAGCGATCTTACGCTGCTGCGCGACGCTGCCCCGGCGGTAACGAACATGCTGAAAAGCGCCGGGCTCAACGCCGTATCCCCGAATCTGGACGCCATGCCGGTCAGCGTGGACGCGTGGCTTAACAGTCCGGCCAGCGAAGGCTGGCGACTGCTCTGGCTGACCCTGCCGGGCGGGGAAAGCGGCGTGCTGGTGCCGGTGGACGGCGCGAAAAACAGCGCGGCGCTCGGTGAGCTGGCCGCGCGCCATGACGGCGTCGTCTGGGTGGACCGCAAAGCCAGCTTTGACAGCCTCTTTGCCCTCTACCGCACGCTGCTGACGGGGCTACTGTTTGCTGCGCTGGCGGTGATTGCCTGCGGGGCGATGCTGCGCCTCGGCTGGCGTAAGGGACTGATAAGCCTGGTGCCGTCCGCACTGTCGCTGAGCTGCGGTCTGGCGGTCCTGGCCGCAACGGGCCACCCGGTAAATCTGTTTTCACTGCTGGCGCTGGTACTGGTGCTCGGCATTGGCATTAACTACACGCTATTTTTCAGCAACCCGCGCGGTACGCCGCTGACCTCGATGCTGGCGATTACCCTGGCGATGATGACCACCCTGCTGACGCTGGGCATGCTCGTCTTCAGCACCACCCAGGCCATCAGCAGCTTTGGTATTGTGCTGGTGAGCGGGATTTTCACCGCCTTCCTGCTGGCCCCGCTGGCGATGCCGGAAAAGAAAGAGAGAAAACGTAAATGAACGCTGTTTATCGCGCCGTTGCGCTGGCTGCGGCGCTGCTGCTGGCAGGCTGTAGCCATTCGACCGATACTAAAGAGACGCGGCCTCAGGCCTGGCTCCAGCCGGGCACCAAAGTTACGCTCCCGCCGCCCGGCATCAGCCCGGCGGTAAGCTCCCAGCAGCTGCTGACCGGCAGCTTTAACGGACAAACGCAGTCCCTGCTGGTGATGCTCAACGCGGATGCGCATAAGGTCACGCTGGCCGGGCTCTCTTCCGTTGGGATCCGTCTGTTCCTGGCAACGTACGATGAGAACGGTATTCATACCGAGCAGTCCATCGTCGTGCCGCAGCTGCCGCCAGCCAGCCAGGTGCTGGCCGACGTGATGCTCAGCCACTGGCCGATTAGCGCCTGGCAGCCGCAGTTGCCGAAGGGCTGGACGCTGACGGACAATGGCGATCGGCGCGAGCTGCGTAACGCCAGCGGCAAGCTGGTGACGGAGATTGTCTACCTCCAGCGCAAAGGCAAGCGCGAGCCGATCAGCATCGAGCAACACGTATTCAAATACCACATCACCATTCAATATCTGGGTGACTGAGATGATCTATATATCCGCTGTTGGCATGGTCAACGCGCTGGGCAACTCGCCTGATGAGATTGCCGCGAACCTGGCGGCAGGCGTGGCGCCGGGTATGCACGCCCGGGCCGGCTGGTTGCAGGGAGCACCCGAAGCGGTACTGGGCGCCGTGGAAGGCGAGCTGCCGCCCATCCCGGACAGCTTCTGTGCACACCGCACCCGCAATAACCAGCTGCTGCTGGCCGCACTGGCGCAGATTCAGTCAACCATTGACGAGGCCATCGCCCGCGTCGGTCGCGACCGCGTGGCCGTGGTGCTGGGAACCAGCACTTCCGGGCTGGATGAAGGCGATGAGCACGTTAGGCGCATGACCGACGGCGAGACCAGCACGCGATGGCAGTATCCGCAGCAGGAGCTGGGCGATCCGTCCCGCTTCCTTGCCAACTGGCTGCAGCTTGAAGGCCCGGCCTATACGATCTCCACCGCCTGCTCCTCCAGCGCGCGGGCGATGATTGGCGGCAAACGCCTGATTGAAGCCGGGCTGGTGGACATCGCCATTGTCGGCGGGGCCGATACCCTGAGCCGAATGCCCGTCAACGGTTTTAACAGCCTTGAATCCTTCTCCCCTACGCTCTGCGAGCCGTTTGGGCGCGACCGCCGGGGGATCACCATCGGTGAAGCGGCGGCGCTGATGGTATTGAGCCGGGAACCCGCGGGCGTGGCGCTGCTCGGGACGGGCGAATCCAGCGATGCGTACCATATTTCCGCCCCGCATCCTCAGGGCGAAGGGGCGATAAGGGCTATCACTCAGGCGCTCAACGAAGCGGGCATGCAGCCGGGCGACATCGGCTATATCAACCTGCACGGCACGGCCACGCCGCTCAACGATCAGATTGAATCGCAGGTGGTACACGATCTCTTCGGGGAGAGCGTGCCGTGCAGCTCAACCAAACACCTGACCGGCCACACGCTAGGCGCTGCCGGTATCACCGAAGCGGCACTGAGCTGGCTGATTCTGACGCGCGATCTGCCCTTGCCGCCGCAGGATTTTTCCCGCTATGCCCCGGACGACACGCTCGCGCCGTGCGGCCTGCTGCACCAGCGCGCCGCCCTGAAAAAGCCGGTGATTTTGTCTAACTCGTTCGCGTTTGGCGGCAACAACGCCAGCATTCTGCTGGGGAGAGCGTCATGAGCTATCTATCACCCGAAGCCTATTTGCCGCACGAGGCGCCGATGATGCTGCTGGGGTCCGTTGAGAATGTCACGGACGACACGGCGGTCTGCCGCATCGCGGTTGACAGGCAAAGCGTGCTGGCGCCGTTTCTCAATGCCGATGGCGACCTGCCGGGCTGGTACGCGCTCGAATTGATGGCGCAGACCGTTGGCGTCTGGTCAGGCTGGCATCGTCAGCAGCAGGGGCAAGAGCATATCGCGCTGGGCATGGTGCTCGGCGCGCGCGAGCTGGTCTGCGCTAGCGGGCGTTTCGCCAAAGGCTTAACGCTGGACATTACCGTTAAGCTGCTGATGCAGGACGAACGCTTCGGCAGTTTTGAATGTACGATTTCCGCAGATGAAGAGACGCTGGCCACGGGCCGGGTCAACACCTTCCAGCCGAGTGCAGAAGAATTAATATCGCTTTTTAATCAGGGATCCCACGCATGAGTCGTTCCGTTCTGGTCACAGGGGCCAGCAAAGGCATTGGTCGCGCCATCGCCCGCCAGCTTGCCGCTGACGGGTTCACCGTCGGCGTGCATTACCACCGTGATGCCGCAGGCGCGCAGGAGACGCTGGACGCCATCACGCAGGCGGGCGGCAGCGGTCGTTTACTCTCGTTTGACGTGGGAAACCGCGAACAGTGCCGCGAGGTGCTGGAGCAAGAAATTGAAGCTTATGGCGCATGGTATGGCGTGGTCAGCAATGCCGGGATCGCCCGCGACGGTGCCTTTCCGGCACTGAGTGAAGACGACTGGGACAGCGTGATCCACACCAATCTCGACAGCTTTTATAACGTCATTCACCCCTGCATTATGCCGATGATCGGCACCCGTAAAGGGGGACGCATTATCACCTTATCGTCCGTGTCCGGCGTGATGGGCAACCGCGGGCAGGTGAACTACAGTGCGGCAAAAGCGGGCATTATCGGCGCCACCAAAGCGCTGGCGATCGAGCTGGCAAAACGCAAAATCACCGTGAACTGCATTGCCCCGGGGCTGATTGATACCGGCATGATTGAGATGGAGGAGGCTGCGCTGAAGGAAGCGATGTCCATCATCCCAATGAAACGTATTGGCCAGGCTGAGGAGGTCGCCGGGCTGGCAAGCTATCTGATGTCGGATATTGCGGGCTACGTCACCCGACAGGTCATTTCCATTAACGGAGGAATGCTATGACGCGTCGCGTGGTGATTACGGGCATGGGCGGCGTGACCGCCTTTGGCGAGAGCTGGCAATCTGTTTCCAGCCGGCTGCTGGCGTATGAAAACGCCGTGCGTAAAATGCCGGAATGGCAGGTGTACGAAGGTCTGCACACCCTGCTGGGCGCGCCGATCGACGATTTCGCGCTGCCGGAACACTATACCCGCAAGCGTATCCGCGCCATGGGCCGGGTGTCGCTGATGTCGACCCGCGCCACCGAGCTGGCGCTGGAGCAGGCGGGGCTGATTGGCGAAGCGGTGCTCACCAACGGGCAAACCGGTATCGCCTACGGCTCTTCGACAGGTAGCACCGGCCCGGTCAGCGAATTCGCGACCATGCTCACCGAAAAGCACACCAATAACATCACCGGGACAACCTATGTCCAGATGATGCCGCACACCACCGCCGTGAATACCGGCCTGTTCTTTGGATTACGCGGCCGCGTCATCCCGACGTCGAGCGCCTGTACCTCCGGCAGCCAGGCGATAGGCTACGCCTGGGAGGCGATTCGCCACGGGTATCAGACCGTTATGGTCGCGGGGGGCGCGGAAGAGCTTTGTCCGTCAGAAGCGGCGGTGTTTGACACACTGTTTGCCACCAGCCAGCGCAACGACGAACCCAAAACCACCCCGTCGCCGTTTGATACGCAGCGCGATGGTCTGGTTATTGGGGAAGGCGCAGGCACCCTGATTCTGGAAGAGCTGGAGCACGCCAGAGCGCGCGGGGCCACCATCTACGGTGAGATCGTGGGCTTCGCCACCAACTGTGACGCGGCCCATATCACCCAGCCACAGCGCGACACCATGCAGATTTGCATGGAGCAGTCGCTGGCGATGGCGGGATTAAGCGCCCGGGATATGGGGTATATCTCCGCGCACGGTACCGCCACCGACCGCGGCGATATCGCCGAAAGCCAGGCTACTGCCGCCATCTATGGTGACAGCGTGCCGGTTTCCTCGCTGAAGAGCTATTTAGGCCACACGCTGGGGGCCTGCGGCGCGCTGGAAGCGTGGATGAGCCTGCAGATGATGCGCGAAGGCTGGTTTGCCCCGACGCTCAATTTAACGCAGCCGGATGAGCAATGCGGGGCTTTAGATTATATTATGGGAGAAGCCCGTCAGATTGACTGCGAGTATCTGCAGAGCAATAACTTCGCGTTTGGCGGCATCAATACCTCGATTATTATTAAACGCTGGGCGTAACTATGTACCGGTTTGTACTGGGAAAAATTTCCACCCTTTGCGCGGACCCGCTGGCGTCAACGCTCGCAGACAGGGCACCTCCGGGTGCACGACATGCCTCCTGGCTGGCAGGCCGGACGCTGCTCGCCAGAACATTATCCCCTCACCCGCTCCCCGACATCATTTACGGCGAGCAGGGGAAACCGGCCTTTGAGAAGGGGAATCCGCTGTGGTTCAACCTGAGCCATAGCGGTGACGATATCGCCTTACTGATGAGCGATGAAGGTGAAGTGGGCTGCGATATCGAAGTGATTCGCCCCCGCAAGAACTGGCAGGCGCTGGCCAACGCCGTTTTCAGCCTGACAGAGCATGACGAGCTGGAGCGTGAAGCGCCTGAGGAACGGCTTTCCGCTTTCTGGCGTATCTGGACGCGAAAAGAAGCGATTGTGAAACAGCGTGGCGGCAGCGCCTGGCAGATTGTCAGCATCGACAGCACGGCCCAGTCGCACGCGGTCAGCCAGTTACAGCTCGGTTCTCTGAGCCTTGCCGTCTGTACTGCAACCCCTTACACCCTGACCACCGAGTCGATTATTCACGTCGGGGCAGGAAAATCACCAGTACACCCAGCATAATAAACCCGACGCCCGCCAGCCCGCGCCAGGAGAAGCCTTCTCCCCAGCCGGGCAGCAGGATCGCCGCGCCCCATACCAGGATATAGCTGAGGCTCAGCAAGGCATAGGCTTTGCTGAGCGCCATGCGATGCAGCGCCAGATACCAGCAGCCCATGGAGGCCACGTATCCCGTCAATCCCAGCAGCAGCGCACCCGTGCCGGGCGAGACGTGCCACAGCGCAGAGATAAACGTCAGAAAATCGCTGACTGGTGGCAGAGCCTGCATGGCATCGCGTAGCAACAGCTGCGCGGCGCTGACTAACAGCACGCTGCATAACGCCCAGAACGCGCCTTTCACAGGCTTCCTCCCAGCACGATAATCCCAATGATGATGAACCCGACTCCCAGCCAGTGATGCACAGCAACGTGCTCACGCCAGAAGACCTTCGCCGCCAGCGTTACCCAGACAAAATTGAGGCTCAGCATCGGATAAGCGACGCCAACGGGCAGACGCTGCAGCACCACCAGCCAGACCAGCATACCGCCGCCCAGCGCCAACATTGCCAGGCCAAGCCACAGCGCGATGTGCGCGCCACGCCGCCCGGCCTTCGCCGGACGGGTGGCCTGTTTTTGGCACAGTTGCCCCGCGCAGCTGAGCAGGCTTGCCAGTACGAGCCAGGTCCAGGTCATCACTTCGGCAGATACTCCAGCAGGGCCAGACGCCCCTGGATATAGAGATTGTCCGGCTGCGGTAAATTCGCCTGTGAAAGATCGTCGCGCTTTGAGAGCAGCATCACCAGCGACACGCGCCCCTGCTGACGATGCGTTGCCAGCCACTGCGCGAAGTCGTCCTCACTGACAAAACGGTCTTTCACATCGGGATAATCCAGCCCGTAGCGCAGCTCGCCGCTCTGACCAAAGAGCGTGATGTCATTGCGTTTCAGCTCCCACGCCAGGCCCGCGGCCACGCCCACGTTATTGGCCAGCACGAATCGGCTTTCCTTCAACGGCTCCCGCACGGTATCGACCAGCGACTGGGGCTGTTTGGAGTCCACCACCAGGTTAGGAATGGCAAAACCAATCAGCAGCGCCAGGCCTGCTGGACACAGCGCCGCCAGCCACCAGCGCTGCTGGCTCTGCCGGAACGTAAACCAGCCTACCGCGGCCCAGATGAGGAACGCTACCACCGCACAGAAGACTTTATACAGTTCAACCGACGTCCAGACCGGATGCTTAGCCAGCCCCCACGGCGAAACCACCAGCGCCGCCATCACGCCGATGACGCCAAACGCCAGGTTAATGCCGCCGTTAATGCGTAACGCTCTGGCGCCTTTTTTCGCCGCGAGGCAGGCATAGCGCGCCATCAGGATAGCCAGCGGAGCGAAACAGGGCAGGATATAGGTTGGCAGCTTGCCTTTGGCGATGCTGAAGAACAGCAGTGGCATCACCACCCAACCCAGCAGATAGAACCCGCCGCCCGCGTTTTGTCTGTCATTCCAGCCGAGACGCAGCGCGCCGGGCAGCAGCGCCAGCCACGGCAGGCTGCCGGCGATCAGGAATGGCACGTAGTACCAGAACGGGGCTTTATGCTGTGCGTCGCTCTGGGCAAAACGCTGAATATGCTCAACCCAGAAGAAGTAACGCCAGAAATCAGGCTCACGGTGCGCAATGGCCAGCGCCCACGGCAGAACAATCAGCACGCAGCTGAGGATCGCGAGCCAGCCAAAAATCAGCACCTCTTTCCAGCGCTTCCGGGCGATGACCCACGGAAGCACGCCAATCACCGGAACCGCCAGTGCCAGGAAGCCTTTGGTCATCACCCCCATTCCGCAGGCCAGCCCAAGCAGCACATAGCCACCCGCTTTTCCGGCCACGGTTTGGGCCTGCGACGCCAGCCAGAAGCTGCACATCGCCGCCACCAGCCACAGGGTGATAATAGGATCCAGAACAGCATACGTGCCGATGCCGTACACCAGAAACAGGGTCAGGAAGATAAGGCCGGAGAATATGGCTGTCCGCTTATCCCTCCAGAGCCGCCATGCCATCCAGATAACCAGCAGCGCCGCGAGCCCCGTGGAGAAGATCGACCCGGCGCGTACGGCAAAGTTCGTGTGCCCGAACAGCCATTGCCCGATACTGTTGATCCAGTAGCCAGCAATCGGCTTTTCAAAGTAACGCAGCCCCAGAAAATGCGGGACAACCCAGTCACCCGATGCCAGCATTTCGCGGCTGATTTCCGCATAGCGCGTTTCATCGGGCTGCCACAGCAGACGGATATCGACCGGAATGAGGTAGTAAACGATAAACAGTGCGAGAAGCGCTACGCCATAACGGGCTGTTTTCATGGAACCGGACTCACGATTTGTTGATAGCCAAGCCAGCCTTCCCGGCCAGCCAGTTCACTACGGACCACTTTGCCCACGGGCAGGGTGCTGAGGTCGTCCGGCAGCAGCTCGCTCAACGGGCAGAATTCAATGCCCTCCTGAGCGGCCATCGTCAGCAGCGCATCGAAATCATGCTGATACGCAATCCCTTCCACTTCGGCATGGATGGTATACACCGGCGTACCGGCGTCTCGATGGATGCGGTCCAGAATATAGCGATTAAATTCTTCCGCTTTCACCTCGCGTCCCACCACCTCATCCCACGTAGGAAGCGTGACCGGAATTTGCACGGTACCGTAGCGATTTTCGCCTAACAGCGGCAAAAATGGCCCGGTTCCGCGGCAGTCGCTGTTGTAGCGAAACGCGAAATGCTCTTTGGCTTTGACCACCCGCTGGTCGGCACGCCATCCCGCCACGGCGGAGCAGCGTACGGGCTGGCCAATGATTGCCTCAAGCTCCAGCATTCCACGTTCGACCTCACGGGACAGGCGTGAGATATCCCAGACGCCTGCCCAGGCCTGCCAGGCATGGTGATCCCAGGCATGCAGGCCAATCTCATGATGCTGCGCCGCCTCGCGAATCACCGCTTCATTACCCGCGCCGATGCGTCTGCCGGGCCAGGCGGTGCCGGCCAGCAAAATATCCCAGCCGTAGAGGGATGCCGCGCGCGAGCGCAGCATTTTGAACAGAAATGCCGGTTTAACCAGACGCCATAAATGGCGTCCCATGTTGTCAGGCCCCACGCTGAAGAAAATGCTGGCACGCACACCGTGCCTGCTCAGCAGTTCCAGCAGTCCGGGCACGCCGTCACGCGTTCCCCTGAAGGTGTCGACATCAATGCGTAAACCGACTTTTTTCATGAGGCCTGTTCCGACAGCTCCACGGTGCGCAGGAAGAAGTCGAGCGTCTCATCAATGGTCTGCTCCATCTTCACCGTCGGCGTCCAGTTCAGGCAGCGCTTCGCGTTGCGGATGCTTGGCTTACGGTGCTCGACGTCCTGGTAGCCCTTACCATAGTAGCTGCTGCTTTCCACTTCGCGGAAACCGGCAAACGGCGGGAAGCGATCGCGCAGCGGGTGGCGCTCAAAGCTGGCCAGCAGCATCTCTGCCAGCTCGCGAATGCTCGCCTCGTTTTCCGGGTTACCGATGTTGATGATCTCACCGTTGCAGCGGTTATCTTTGTTTTCGATGATGCGGAACAGGGCTTCGATACCGTCGCTGATATCCGTAAAGCAGCGTTTCTGGCTCCCCCCTTCAATCAACTTGATAGGCGAACCTTCAACCAGGTTCAGGATCAGCTGGGTGATCGCGCGGGAGCTGCCGATACGCGCCGCGTTCAGGTTATCCAGACGCGGCCCCATCCAGTTGAACGGACGGAACAAGGTAAAGCGCAGGCCCTCTTTCTCGCCGTAGGCCCAAATCACGCGGTCCAGCAGCTGTTTGGAGACAGAGTAGATCCAGCGCTGTTTGTTGATCGGCCCCACCACGAGGCTGGAAGTGTCTTCATCGAAGTTTTTGTCGGTACACATGCCGTACACTTCAGAGGTGGACGGGAAGATGATGCGCTTGTCGTATTTCACGCAGTCGCGGATGATCTTCAGGTTCTCCTCGAAGTCCAGCTCGAACACGCGCAGCGGGTTACGGGTGTACTCGATTGGCGTGGCAATGGCGACCAGCGGCAGCACCACGTCGCATTTTTTAATGTGGTATTCGATCCACTCGGAGTGGATGCTGATATCCCCTTCAACGAAGTGGAAGCGCGGGTTGTTGAGGAAACGGCTGATGGCGTCAGAGCCAATATCCAGACCGTAAATCTCGTAGTTATCATCCCTGAGCAGACGTTCGGTCAGGTGGTTACCGATGAACCCGTTCACGCCGAGGATCAGCACGCGGGTGCGGCGCTTGATGGCAACCACCGGCGCGCTGGTGATCAGCGCCCCGGCCACCAGCCCCAGCGACTGCGCCAGCTGCGTGCCCTGAACGTACAGGCCGTTGTCGGTCTGACCGGTGACGATCTCCAGCGCCTGCTCGCCGCAGCTCACCACCAGCGGAGAGACGGAGACGACGGTGCCCGGTTTAGCCGCCGGGATCTCGTCACGCACGCGGGATTTCCAGACGATAAATTTGCTTACGCCCGCAAAGCTGTACGCGCCCGGCCACGGGTCGGTCACGGCGCGCACCAGGTTATGCAGCTGGCGGGCGGGTTTGTTCCAGTCCAGACGACCATCTTCCGGCGTGCGGCGGCCAAAGCAGCTGGCCTTGCTTTCGTCCTGTTCGGTCTCGCTGAAGGTGCCGTTGAGGATGGCTGGCAGCGCGTCACGCAGCAGGCTTTGCGCCGCGGTGCAGAGTTTCTGATGCAGCTCAAGCGCCGTTTCATCCGCGTCGATTGCCACGCGCTGCTGGGCGACGATGGCCCCGGCATCCGCGCGGTGCACCATGCGGTGCAGCGTCACGCCGGTTTCGGTTTCACCATTGACCAGCACCCAGTTCAGCGGCGCGCGGCCACGGTAGGCGGGCAGCAGAGAGCCGTGAAGGTTAAAGGCCCCTTTGGCGGCCAAACCTAAGATCTCGTCGCAGATCAGGTTGCGATAGTAGAACGAGAAGATGACATCCGGGGCGAGTGCGCGGATGCGATCCACCCACAGCGGGTGGTTGACGTCGTCCGGGGCATAAACCGGAATACCACGCTCGGCGGCGATACGCGCCACGGAGCCGAAGAAGTGGTTCTCTCCCGCCGCGTCCGGATGGGTAAAGATTGCAGCAATGTCATAGCCCGCTTCCAGCAGGGCCAGCGTGCCCGCGCACCCCATATCGTGATAGGCAAATACAACGGCTTTCATGGGTGGGTTTCCTCTTGAGATGCTTTGTGTTCCTGACGGACAACACGTTGAATAAAGTAGCGCGGACGTGCGCGAACATCGTTGTAGATACGGCCAATGTATTCACCGAGCAGGCCCATTCCGACGAACTGGGCGCCGATGAACATAAACAGCACGGCAAAGAGCATGAAGACCCCTTCCGCCGCCCACTGCGGGCCAAAGACCAGGCGCAGCACCACCAGCAGGACGGACAGCGTAAAACCGGCCAGGGCGATGATGCTGCCGAACACGCTCAGCAGGCGCAGCGGCGTGGTGGTCAGGCAGGTGACGAGGTCATACATCAGGTTGATGAGACGCATAAAGCTGTACTTCGATTCCCCGTGCTCGCGCTCGGCGTGCAGGACCGGAATTTCCGTTGCCTTGCGGGCAAAGGTGTTGGCGAGGATCGGAATAAAGGTGCTGCGCTCATGGCAGTGAAGCATGGCGTCGACAATATGGCGGCGGTAGGCGCGCAGCATGCAGCCGTAATCGCCCATCGCTTTACCGGTGGTACGCTGAATAAGACGGTTGATGGTTCGCGAGGCCAGCTTACGGAAAAGGCTGTCCTGACGGTTCTGACGCACCGTGCCAACCACGTCATAGCCTTCATCAGCTTTCGCCACCAGGCGCGGGATCTCCTCCGGCGGGTTTTGCAGATCCGCATCCAGAGTGATGATCAGATCGCCCGTCACGTGGCTGAACCCGGCCATAATGGCGGAGTGCTGGCCGTAGTTACGGTTGAGCAGCACGGCAACAATATGGCTGCCTTCGGCCTGGGCGGCTTCGGTCAGCATCAGCGCGGAATCATCACTGCTGCCGTCATCCACCAGCAGAATTTCATAGGCTTTGCCCAGCGTGTCGCAGGCGGCCGTGGTGCGGCGGATCAGCTCGGGCAGGCTCTCCTGCTCGTTATAAACAGGGATGACCACCGAAACTTTTTGTACAGGCGGTGCGCTGAACATATCAATGTCCTGCAAGCTGATGGAGCGCGGTAATGACGCGGGTTGTGTCGTCATGAGTCATGTCCGGGAAAAGAGGGAGAGAACAAATACGCGCGCTGTTCCATTCCGAATTCGGAAGCGATACATCAGGAAAGCGCTCGCGATAGTATTTTTGCGTATGCGCCGCTCGGAAGTGGAGGCCGGTGCCGATGCCTTTCTCCTTCAGCGCCGCCATCAGGCCGTCGCGTGAGATCCCGCAGCGCGCTTCATCAACGCGAATAATAAACAGATGCCAGGCGTGTACGTGCGGCCATGACGGAATGGTGAGTGGCTGGAACGGCGTATCGGCAAGTTCGCGCAGGTAGCGTTGCGCGATTTCCTCACGGCGTTTATTGGCCTCTTTCAGCTTGCCCAGCTGTACCAGCGCCAGCGCGGCGTTGATATCCGCCAGGTTGTATTTATACCCCGGCGCGATCACTTCCGCCTGCGGCGCACGGCCGTGCGTCTGGCGGTCATAGGCATCAACGCCCAGACCGTGGAATTTCAGACTGCGGATCCGCTGTGCCAGCCGGGCATTATCCGTGACGACTAAACCGCCTTCCGCGCAGGTCATGTTTTTGATGGCGTGGAAGGAAAAAATCGCCGTGCCTTTCCAGCCCACGTGACGGTTCTTGTAGTACGTTCCGGCGGCATGGGCCGCGTCTTCAATCACCGGAATACCGTGACGCTCGCCGACGGCATGAATGGCGTCGATATCACACGGCGCGCCGGCATAATGCACCGGAATAATCGCTTTGGTACGCGGGGTAATGGCGGCTTCAACCGCTTCCGGCGTGACCATCAATGTCTCTTTGTCCACATCGATCATGACCGGCGTGGCGCCCAGCAACACGATCATATTCAGCGTGGAGACCCAGGTCTGAGAGGGGGTAATGACCTCATCGCCCGGGCCAATATCCAGCGCCATCAGCGTGACGTGCATGCCCGCCGTCGCCGAACAGACGGCAATCGCGTGCTGGTTCCCCGTCTGCTGACAAAATGCCGCTTCAAGTTCCTGATTTTTAGGCCCGGTGGTGATCCAGCCGGAGGTTAAAACCTCCTGCAACGCCGCTAATTCCTCATTACCCATCGACGGGCGGGAAAAAGGCAAAAAATCACTCATCATTAATTTCCTTGCAATAAGAATGGCACGCGCTTGATATTAACCAATTGCCTGTTCGTTTATTTCAACGAACCATAAACTCATATCAAGGTATCGTTCATTTCTTAGGGAAAAATTAAGATGCGTATTCCAGATGTAACAAAAACACCATCATTTCATTTATAAACAGTCACTTATATAATTATGAATTATTTATTTCGTGATCCAATTCAATTTTTACAAAATGTTATTTTAAACCAGACATCAACAAACAAAAAAAATCCCGGCTATTTCTTAAAAAGAAGAAATAGCCGGGAACTTTTCTTTTTAGTTAATTGTCGCGCTTATTTTAAGTTATCGGGAAAGTTTTCCGGTAACTCGCTGGCCGCACAGGCAATCACGCTTTCATCATTGGCACCACAGTCGCGTACAAAGGTGATTGTTGCGAATTCATCAATCACTTCCGTTGGATAGGTCGGGCCAGCGTCGCGATAGCTGTTCATCAGCGGAATGTGATCGTTCTGGAAGCAGACGGTTTTTTCCGGGTTATTCATGACCCAGCGTGGGAAGAAGATGGTGCCGTGGAACAGTCGGTCACCCAGGTTCGCAATCAGGCTGACGTCGGTGCCGGTTGGCTCGGTCCAGGAAATTTTATAGATGCTTTCACCGACGCGAACGATATACACCCGCTGATCTTTCACCCAGCGATTACCCACCAGACCGCTGTGAATACGGTAGTCGATGGTGTTTTCATTTTTGATGTAAATTTCGTAATTCCAGCCGTTATCGTAGGTATATACCAGATGTTTACCAACGAAGCCGCTCAAGTCGTGTTTGTCGAATGTGTTCATAAAATGTCTCCTTCGTTTTGATGAGACGATCTTAAACCTTCAAAAAATGAATGAATAACGCTATGTTTTAATCAAATTCATCCAAAATTTAGATACGTTATGCACAAGACGACGCTGGAACAGTGGGCTTTACTGGAAAAAGTGGTGGACGCGGGCAGCTTTGCCAAAGCCGCGGAAGAAACCCACCGCAGCCAGTCATCGGTAAGCTATAACCTGTCGCTGCTGCAGGAGCGGCTGGGCGTGGCGCTGCTGGCGCCAGAGGGGCGCCGGGCGGTGTTAACCCCGGCCGGAGAACTGCTTCTCAGCCAGGTGAAACCTTTGCTAAAAGCGTTTTCGTACGTCGAGACGCGCGCGGCGACCCTTCGTAACGGGATGCGCACGCGGTTGGATCTGGTGGTGGACTCCATTTTCCCCCGCCGCCGCCTGTTCGCCATTCTGCGCCAGTTCCAGCAACAGTATCCGCAAACTCAGGTCCGCCTCACGGAGGTGCTTGAAAATACCCGCGCCGATGTCATGAACAACGAGGCCGATGTGATGGTCTTAACCCGCCGCCAGGACATTACCGGGCTCGGCGAATGGCTGATGAATATCGACTTTGTCGCCGTCGCGCATCACCAGCATCCCCTCTTTGGCCTCGACGCGCCGCTGAGTGATGAGATGCTGCGCCCGTGGCCGCTTATCCAGATAGCGGACAGCCAGAACGCCGCGCGGGCTGCGGGCGAGTCGTGGACATTCTCGACCGTTGATGCCGCCATAGAGGCGGTCGTCTCTCAGGTCGGCTACGGCTGGCTGCCCGAAGAGCGCGTTCAGCCCCAGCTGGAGCAAGGCGTGCTAAAAATCCTCCCGCTGAGCCACGGCGTTCGTCGGGCCACGCCGCTGCATCTGATCGTGAAACGCACCCTCGCCCCGCTGGATGAGCAGGTCGAGACGCTGCTGCGTCTTTTTAGCCAGGAGCCGTCATCATCACCTGCTACGCTTTAAGGTCCGAACGTTAAAACGATAAGGAGCTGATGATGAAAATCGACTTTGCGGGGAAAGTGGCCCTGGTCACCGCCTCAACCGGTGGGATCGGGTTCGCCATTGCCAGAGGCCTGGCGGAAAGCGGCGCGGAAGTGATCGTTAATGGCCGCAGCACCGACTCGGTGAACAAGGGTATTCAGCAGCTGCAGCAGGTTGTGCCCGGCGTGCAGGTGCGTGCCGCCATTGCCGATCTCAGCACCGCGGAAGGGGTTGAATCCCTGCTGAAGGTCGCGAGCGACGTCGATATTCTGGTGAACAACGCCGGAATTTACGGCCCGCAGGATTTCTATGGCACCGACGATGAAACCTGGGAACGCTACTGGCAGACCAACGTGATGTCCGGCGTACGCCTCTCCCGCGCCCTGCTGCCGGGCATGGTGAAAAAAGGCTGGGGCCGCGTGGTGTTTATCTCCTCCGAGTCGGCCTGCAATATCCCGGCAGACATGATCCACTACGGGGTGACCAAAACGGCCCAGCTCTCGCTGGCGCGCGGGCTGGCGAAGTTCGTGGCGGGAAGCGGCGTGACGGTGAACAGCGTGCTGCCGGGCCCGACGATGTCGGACGGTTTCGCTGAAATGATGAAAGATGAGATCGAGAAAACAGGCAAATCGCTGGAGCAACTGGCGAAAGAGTTTGTGATGGCCAACCGCCCCAGCTCGGTTATCCAGCGCGCCGCCACGGTTGAAGAGGTGGCGAATATGGTGATTTATGTCTGTTCGACGCAGGCCTCCGCCACCTCGGGCGCGGCATTGCGCGTCGACGGTGGCGTTGTTGATGACATTATTTAATGTCGTCAGGCCGCGCTGCCCGCGACACGACGGGCGGTAATGTAACGATCCTGCCAGTAGCCATCAGTCAGGGTTGAAACCGTTACGCCCTGGCTGCTGGAGGCATGAATAAACTGGCTGTTACCAATATAAACGCCGACGTGCTTGCGGTTCGGGCCTGTCTGGAAGAAGACTAAATCTCCCGCCTTCAGACGGTATTGCTCCACCTGCACACCGCGATGGATCTGCTCGCTCGTCGTGCGCGGTAAGTGAAGATTCGCCGCATCGCTGAACAGATGCTGCATGAGCGCGGAGCAATCCACCCCGCGGTGCGTGGTGCCGCCCCACTGATAGTGGGTCCCTTTCCATTTCTGGTATTGATCCAGTATCCGGGAGAGGAGTGGGCCCGTCTCCTGGTGAAGCAGGGCCGACTTCACCGGCGATTCCGCAAAGCCACTCTTCACCGAGATCATGGAGGCGGGCAGCTGAAAACTCAGTGCGGAAAACGAAGCAAAACTTAACGTGAGGATTGAAATAAGCGATCTGAATGTCATATCTGAACAGGAGCTAAGAGTGAATTTTTCCTTACCTGTGGGGGCCAACGTTCCCCCTAAATATCTTTCGATGTGGCGATAATATAGATAGCTCATTTTTTCACCAATCATTATTGAGGCCAAAATTGGACTCACTTTCAGATCGCAAGATTGCGAAAAAAAAGGGTGGTGATGTAAGGACTGTTCAGGTAAAGCAGGTAAACTGATCGACAGAATGTGTATTTCAGCTAAGACGTATTTATGACCAATATGATTGCCGACGAGACGGTGGCGAAATCCAGCGTGCTCTCTGTCTTTGACTTCGATGGGACGCTCACGCACCACGACAGCTTTATCCCTTTCCTGCGTTTTGCCTTTGGAAAACGCTACTTTGCGGGTCGCCTGGTGCGCATGGCGCTGCCCACGCTCCACTGCGTGCGCCGCAAGCTGACGCGCGATGAGCTGAAGGAAGTGCTGATCAAAACGTTCCTGACGGGCGTGGACGAACGCTGGCTACGCCAGCAGGCGGAAGCCTTTTGCGAAAAATACTGGAACAAGCTGATGCGCCCCGAAGGGGTTCTGGCTGTGGCGGCTGAGGTGAATTCAGGGGCGGAAGTGACTATCTGTTCCGCGTCGCCGGCGCTGGTGCTCCAGCCGTGGGCGGACAAGCTTGGCATCAAGCTAATTGGCACGCAGCTGGAAGTGAAGGACGGCAAGCTGACGGGGCGCATCACGGGAAATAACTGCCGCTGCGCCCAGAAGGTGGCAAGGCTGGAAAAAGTGTACGGCGATCTGAACGCCTATCATCTGCGCGCCTGGGGAGACACCCGCGGCGACCACGAACTGCTGGCGGCGGCGCAGGATCCGCACTGGCGGCACTTCCACCATCCGCGCAAGCGCCGGAATTCGCCGATTAAGGGTTAATCAGGTGCGGTCTGGTGCGCTCAATCCGGCCCTTTCCCACAGGGCTTAGGGTTCCCCAGTAATTTCTCTACCCGAAGCGATGAATATTGCTTCAGGAAAATGAATGGCTTGCAGCGACGCCCTGGTCCGGCTGTAAATCGCTGAGGCGTTTCCTGCAGGCCGGGGCGAGGCGCAGGGATGCGCCGAGAGGGCGGGCTTTACATGGACGTTGCCTCCGCCCGTACCCGACAAGCCGAAAGGAATAAGCCGAGGGCACCGCGAAGCGGCGATTTACCGCCGGGAGCCCGGGTGGCCAGGGGGGGGGCGATTGCGCCGCCCTGGCACGTTCACCGGTCATGTCCTCACAGAGTAGCAAGGAACGTGAAGTGAACGGAATGACCACCTGAGCCGTATGTTCCCCCTCACCCCAGCCCTCTCCTTCAAGGGAGAGGGGGTCGTCCGTGCTGGCATTATTTTGTGGGGAACCCTCAACCCACAGGGAGAGGGAGAAAAGCGATGTATCAGGCAGTACGTTTCCCCGGGAACATCACGCTCGCAATAATCCCCAGCGCCAGCACACCTAACACCACAAACAGGCTGGCCGTCGCGCCAATGCTGTAACCGTGGTGCCAGAAGTGGTCGGTGGCATTTAACCCCAGCTTGAACGCCACGAAGAACAGCAGCAGCACCACCGCTTTCTCAAGGTGCACCAGATACTGCTTGAGCGCTTCCAGAACAAAGTAGAGCGTACGCAGGCCGAGAATGGCGAACATCATGGCGCTGTAGATAATCAGCGGCTCGCGGCTCACGGCAATAATGGCCGGCACGGAGTCAAACGCGAACATCACGTCAGAGAGTTCCACTACCGCCACGCAAAGCAGCAACGGCGTCGCATAGCGTTTCGCCTTCTTCACGCGACCTACCGTCACGTCCTGGTTTTCCGGCTTCTCCAGCTCCGCATCTACCTCTTTCTGGGTCAGAATAAAGGCGTGGCTGCTGATTTTTGGCCAGACCGGGTAAAAGCGTTTCACCAAGCGATAAGCGAGATGCCCGGAGTAATCCTCCACTTCATCACTCTCTTCATTGCGTTTGAGCATCATCACCGCCGTCCAGCCGACGACCAGCGCGAAAATGACCTCCACGTACGGCCCCAAGCTCAGCAGGCTGGTGCCGATCGCCACGAAAATACCGCGGAAGACTATCGCCCCCAGTACGCCCCAGTAGAGCACGCGGTGACGGTACTTATCCGGCACGCCGAACCAGGCGAAGATCGCCATCATCACGAACAGGTTATCGATAGAGAGCACCTCTTCCAGTGCGTAACCGGTGAGGAACAGGCTCGCCATCTCGGCGCCGTGGTGGATATACAGAAACCCGGCGAAGGCCATCGCCATCGAGAACCAGAAAACGGACCACATGGCCGCACTTTTGAGCGAAACAGGTTTATCGTGACGGTGCATGAAGAGGTCGATAAACATCGCCCCAACGGCCATCACCACAAAGACAACAACGGTTTCAGTCGGGAAACCGAGATGAGCAGAAGCCATGAATCTATCCTTAACATTCATCTGCGCGCTGGCAGAGATAACGTTTGCAACAAAAAGAAGAAAACGCCCGTATCACCGGGCAAGAGAATAATAATAACACTTCTTCGCACCGGCCCGACAATGTAAATGTGATGTTAAAATCGCCAGAGAGAGAAGCAGTAAAAAAACTCATAGCGCGATGTCATCCTGTCCTGCATTACGACGACCCCTCATATGCGTCCTTTTCAGAAAGGCAAATTATTCTTTCGTAGATTATTCTTTCATTATTCTGAGAATTTTATTGTCAGAGCAGAACACAATATTCTGCGAGTAGTAAATAAGCCGTAAAATTCTCACAAAAAAATGCTGATAAAACCCTGATAAGAAAATCATAACCAATTGATTTTAAAGAGACAAAAGACAAATCACAGCGTTATCACTTTATTTTTTTTAATCTCTTGTTAACCTGATTACGAAATATATTCAGACTTCTGGCGATGGAAATTGTTCACACGTACTGGTAAGCAATGCTGAATACCCACGTTAACTTTTCGCATTAACGGAATATCCGCGTTTCGCGGACACAGCAACTCTGTTGAGTTACAAACCTGAAATAATAATGTTCTAACATTTACACACTAAGGAATAGTTTAAAGATGAATAAATCCGTCATTGCCATGGGATTATTATTGGCTGCCGCTGCCAGTCCTTCCAGCCATGCGGCAGATCCTGGTAAGGGTGCAGGACAAATCAACTTCACGGGCACCATTACCGCGAGCACCTGTGATGTCGATATTAATGGTCAGGGAGGTAACCCAACGATTCAAATGGGTACCATCTCGTCTTCGGCGTTTAAAGAAAAAGGTGACGTTGCGGGTATTCACCGCATCCAGATAGATCTGTCCAACTGCGATACCGCCGTTCTTAAAGAAGCCGGAGCACGATTTGGCGGTGCTTATGATTCTAATGATAACAATCTGCTCGCGCTTAAAACCGGTGCCGACGCCGCAACGGGTTTGGGTATTGAATTCCTGAATGAAGATGGAACACCTATGAGACTGGGTGAAAACCCAAATAAGTTTGTTCCTATTACCGGTGATGGCACCACGGGGACAGCCACCCTGCTGTATTCAGCCCGTTATAAATCGACCATTGATACTGTGACCGCCGGTAAAGCAGATGCGGTTGCGGATTACACCATTATCTATAAATAAACTACTCAACTCAGTTCCGGGCTATGAATAATAGCCCGGAACGCAAGGATGTTTTATGTTAAGGAAACGCTACCTGACGCTGCTGGCCTTGCTCCTGGGCTCTTGTTTGTCACACGCCAGTGTGACCTTATCGAATACGCGAGTGGTATATAATGCCGACAAGAAAGAGAGCAATATTAATGTCAGAAACAATACTGCCAGCCCTTTCCTGGTACAAAGCTGGGTACAAGGCAATGATACACAGGGTACCAAAGCCCCGTTTATTGTGACGCCACCGCTATTTCGTCTTGATGGAGGTAAAGCCAACGCACTACGTATTATCTATAACGGCGCCGCGTTGCCGCAGGATCGTGAATCGCTTTTCTGGCTCAACGTAAAATCGATCCCGTCTTCTTCAAGAGAGGATGTCAACAAACTCCAGATAGCGGTAAATACCCGAATCAAATTATTTTACCGCCCGGCGAATTTAGCAGATGAAACGAGGGACATTGGCAAGAATGTCCAGTGGTCTGTTAAAAATAATGAACTCATCGTACGCAATAACTCGTCTTATTACATTTCATTTGCGGAGGTGAAGATCAATAACAAAAAATGGTCAGAGATTGATATGCTGGCACCTAAAAGCAGTAAAAAAATCACTGTGAATAACGCGCAACTAAAAAACAACGCAACCGTACAATGGAAATATATCAATGATTATGGCGGCAACAGCCAGTTAATCACACAAAAAATAGAATAACAATTTTAAAACAATAACCTCGCAGGGGTATTTTTCATGACTATATTTTGGGGCATTCGTCCAGCGCTTTGCTTTGCCTGGATATTACCCAGCGCACTATACGCCAGTGATTATTTCGACCCGGCCTTTCTGGAAACAGGCGGCGCGCCGCGCACCGCTGTCGACCTTTCTCTCTTTGAGAATAAAGATAGCCAGACACCCGGCGTTTATCGCGTTGACCTCTTTCTTAACAATAAAATGATCGACACGCGCGATATTACGTTTCGACTCGAAGAGAACGCGCAGCATAAAAATATTCTCGCTCCGTGCCTTAGCAGGGAGACGCTTCAGTCGTTTGGCGTAAAAACGGCTGCCTTCCCGCTGCTGCAGGATGATACTCAGGGCTGTGCAAAACTGGCGGCAATCCCGCACGCGAGCAGCGAGTTTGACTTCAGCGAGCAGGCGTTAAGACTTAGCATTCCCCAGGCGGCCCTGGACAGCCAGGCTCACGGCTACATCGATCCCGCGCGTCGGGAGCAGGGAATTCCGGGCCTGACGCTCAGCTACAACTACAGCGGCGCCAGCTGGACCTCGAATAACGGGACGGGAACCGATAGCCAGTACCTTAGCCTGCGTCCGGGTCTGAACGTTGGCCCATGGCGTTTACGCAATTTTTCGACCTGGAGCAATAGCCAGGGGCAAGCCGGTCGCTGGGAATCGGTCTATACCTATTTACAGCGCGATATCAGCGCCCTGAATAGCCAGCTGATTGTCGGGGATAATAGTTCAACCTCTGACGTCTTCGACAGCACCCCATTTCGCGGCGTGCAGCTCTATTCCGACGAACAGATGCTTCCGGGAAGCATGCGGGGCTATGCCCCCGTAATCCGCGGTATCGCCCGTACTAATGCCCAGATCACCATTTATCAGAATGGCTACAGCATTTATCAAAGCTATGTCCCGCCCGGCGAATTTGTCATCAACGATCTTTACCTCGGCAGCAGCGGCGAGCTGAAAGTGGTTGTGAAAGAGGCAGATGGCAGCGAGCAAGTCTCTTTAGTCCCCTACGCGTCGTTAGCGGTTATGCAGCGGGAAGGACAATATAAATATGAAGTCATTAGCGGCACCTATCGTTCCAGCAGCAGCGATGCTGAGAATGCGCCGTTTTCGCAAGGGAGCCTGATTTACGGTCTTCCATGGGAAACCTCGATATACGGTGGCATGCAGGCCGCCAGTCAATACCAGTCCCTGCTCTTTGGCATGGGAAAAAACATGGGTGATTTTGGCGCACTGTCATTTGATATTACCCAGGCCTGGGCAACCACGAAGCATGCAGAGAAAAACCGGGGGCAGTCGCTACGCCTTCGCTATAACAAAAACCTGCTCTCTACCGGCACTAACGTTGCGATTGCGGGCTATCGCTACTCAACGTCCGATTACTACACGCTGGGTGAAACGCTGAGCAGCTACCACTCGCAGCACTCCATCCCGGAGCGACGTCGCAGCCGTACAGAACTGACGCTAAACCAAAACCTGGGAGAAAACCTCGGCTATCTCTCCTCCATGCTGGTCAGCGAGGATTACCACACCAGCAAAAAACGCACGACCTCTGCCTCGCTGGGCTATGGCAATAGCTGGAACGGTATCAGCTATAGCCTGAACTACAGCCACTATCTGAACGTAACAAAAGAGGATAACCAGCGTCGCTATAACCAGGACAATCTGTTCAGCCTGAGCGTGAGCGTTCCTCTGGACAAATGGCTCCGCTCTGCACGTGCCGGTTACTCATTTTCCGCAGCAGATAACCGCTCGCCTGGCCACAGCGTTTCCCTGAGCGGCAGCGCCCTTGAGGACAATAACCTGAACTGGAGCGTACAGCAGAACATCAACCCAGGCAGCCAGGCAAACAGCAGCGATGCATCGCTTAGCTATAGCGGACGCTATGCGCAGGTTGGCGCCGGGTATGGCTATAGCCGGGACGCACAGCGGCTGAATTATAACCTGCGAGGCGGCGTGCTGGTTCACCCGCATGGCGTCACGCTGGCGCAGTCGCTGGGTGAAACGGTCGCTCTGGTTGAAGCGCCGGATGCCGCAGGTGTCAGCGTCCGTAACCACGCTGGCGTGCGTACCGACTCCCGGGGATATGCCGTGGTGCCGTACCTGGCCCCTTATCAGGAGAGCACAATCCAGCTGAGACCCGACACGCTGCCAGATGATGTTGAGCTGGAAAGCAATAGCCATAAAGTCGTTCCCACACGGGGAGCCATCGTTCGGGCACGTTTTACCACCGCTGTGGGTAAACGCCTGATGATGACCCTGAAAGATGCGCAGGGTAAACCCGTTCCATTCGGCGCCGTTGTTTCTCAAAACACCACCAGCAGCATTGTGGGTGATGAAGGCAGCGTATTCCTCACAGGGATGGCGGAAAAAGGAACGTTAGACGTGAGCTGGGGTAAGAAACCCAATCAGCGTTGCCAGGTTAACTATCAGCTTTCTGGCCAGGAACCCACGATTAGCGGAATTGTGCAGTTAACACAGATCTGCAAAAAACCCGTTAATGATGTAAGGAATTAATCATGAAAAAATTAGCGTTACTCGTGTGCCTGGCAGCAGGCGGATTGATGGGATCGCCTGCCTTTGCTGCTATTCCGGGCAGTTGCTGGCCAATTGGCGGAGCAACCGTTTTTCCGATTAGCAAAAATCTCACTGCCGAACATATACCAGGGTCTGTACAGGAGGGATGGGATAATAATCAAAACTTTTCGGGCATATGCTTCTGTAAAAACTCGTCCGATAAAGAAAGTGTCTTCTTTAAATTTACCAGTGACGTGCTGAAATCGGGAAGTGGTAAACGTAATGGCGAGTTTATTTACTATCCATTCGATGAAGAGAAAGGTATTAATATCGGCTTTAGGATAGACATTGGTGGTACTATCCAAAATCAAGCGACTGTTGATTTGCAAAATCTTTCAGGGGTAGATAATCAAAACATAACGAATCTCGACTGTGACGATGTTAATGAAGAACATCCGTTTAAAACGGGTTCTAGCGGGACGGTTTCAGTAGAGTTAACCAAGAAGATCACAGGCCATCATGTATACCCTGCACAAGAGCTACTTACAGTTTACGCCCGAAAAAAATCAGGTGATTTCGATCCCACTAAACCATTTGTGAAACTCAGCTTTGAAATGAGTATTACTATCCCGCCAAATTGTACGATTAATGGCGGAGAACCCATTAACATCCCGTTTGGTGATATTCCAGCAAATGAATTTACGCCTGAAGCCAACAGTAAGCAAAAAAGCATTCCGCTCAACGTAACCTGTGATGACGAAGCGGATGTCAGCAAGGCGAATATTAAATTTCGCACCTCCGATTTTAATGACGCTGGTTTTATCAGAACCCGTAACAAAGAAGGAGGGGATCGCAACGATTTAGGGATAAAACTTGAACACAACGGTAATAAAATTGATGGCAGCAGTTCGGCCATTCCGACACAGGAGGGTAATGTCACTATTGTAGCTACGCCCGTGCAACAAGGAGAAAAATCTCCAGAACCGGGGAAATTTGAAGCCACATCAACGCTGGATTTCGAGTTCAAATAAAGAAAAAACTTAATCCACTAAAGAAAGGTCTTATTTCACTGCAACTCATAGCGCTATAGAAATGAGTTGCCGGGTATTTAAAAATGGATTTGTATAAGGATATATAGCATGAAACTAAAAAGTAAAACGCGCATAGCATTTTGCATTGCGGCCTTATTAGGTACAGGCTTCACGGCATCTCAGGCCATCGCCAGCGATATTGAGCCCTACTCAGCGCCTTTCGCCATCAAGGGTGAAAAGAGTAATGACTATTTCGGTATGACAATGACCACTATCGGTAAGTTTTCCGATAAGGACAACGGCACACATATCGCGGGCGAAGATATTGTGATCACGGCCCCCTGGGGGGATGGCGCGAAAGGGATTGCCTACGTTATTTTCGGAACTTCCGGCGGTAAAACCATGCAGGAAGTGAACAACGTAGGTGAATTCGATCCGCAAAACGCGCTTAAAATCTTCCACAGCAATAAAGCGAATAAGCCCGGCTCAGTGACGACAAAATGGATGGGCGTTGCGGTACGCAAAATTGGTGATATTAACGGTGATGGATATGACGATTTAGTTATCGCCTCCCACTGGCATGATCAGGTCTATATTATCTGGGGCGGGCCGCATCACCGTACAGGCGCGCGTCTTTCTAATCAGATTGACCTCAATGATATCGACAACGGCGACGCTCGCCTGGGTATTCGCATCCGTACGGTGAATTCTTCAGGCAATGCGAATACCGGCGGCTGGTTTGGCGCCGCGGTAGGCCCAATTAAATATAAAAATTCTGCAGTGGCTAACAAGATGGTCGATCTCGCTATCGGCGATATCGAAGGCACTGGCGGACGCGGCGGCGCGGTCATTATCTACGGCGCCCAAAAGCCAGGCGACCAGTGGCAGAATATCGATATTAAGCGCAACAACCTGGGCGACTGGGAGATCCCTGCCGCAACCGGCGCCTATATTCGTCCGCAGATGACCGCCACCAACGGTCCGGAGAAACCGCTTAACTACAACCTTGGACAGCAGATCAGCGATGTCGGGGATATTAACGGCGACGGCTTCAGTGATTATCTGATCGTCGACCCGGAATCCGTCAATGAAGGCCGTAAATCCGAAAACAGCGGCACTGATGGGCGCGGTACGGCTTATCTTGTCTACGGCAGCAGCTTCAACCAGGGGAATCTCGACATTGCCTCGTTAAACGCGACGCAGGCAACCCGCATTCACGGTATGGGGGCAGCTTTCCTTGGCGGTCAGTCCGGCGGAGGTGAAGGGAGTAACGATCATAGCGCCTATACACAGGATAAGCCCAATAACGGCACCATTACGCCGTTAGGTAACTTCCTGAGTACACATTATAACGCTTTTGCGATTAGCGCCCCTGCCGACATGGGTATCGATAAAAAACGTTCCGGGCTGGTCTGGATTATCAAAGGTAAGACCGACGGCAGTAAGCTGCCATCATCCCTGTTCCTTGATGCGGCGCACACCCGGCTGAACTACAACAAAAAATTTAGCGTACGAGATGGCTATGCTATCTACGCCGACAGGCCTGGCAGCAAGCTGGCAGGGTTCGGGAACAGCATTCTCGGTAATGTGGACTTGAACGGTGACGGTAAGAAGGATCTGGTGATTGGCGATCCGAATGCGCTGAACTCCAGCGGCACTCAGGTCGGCGCCGTGTATGTGATCAACGGCGGTAAAAGCCTGGATGATTACGCTGATGATGAAGGCATGATCGATATTAATACGCTGGTGAGTGAAGGTGTTGCGAAAGTCTACTGGGGTAAAAATCAGTATGAAAAATTCGGTGCCTCCATTGCGGCCGGGAACTTCAATGGCTTCACTCAGGACAGTCTCGCCATTGGTTCTTACCGTGATAACAGCTGGACGGGTAAAGTCACCTTCCGCATTGCGGATTACATCATCCCGGATTAATTCTTACATCATCTGAATGGAGCAACACTGCCGGGGAGGAGACTCCCCGGCAATTTATTGCGCGTTTTGCAGCGCCTGCGCGCACGCCCAGGCGCTCGACCACGCCCACTGGAAATTATATCCGCCGAGCCAGCCGGTAACGTCCATCACTTCGCCGATAAAGTAGAGCCCCGGTACGTTACGCGCTTCCATCGTGCGTGAAGAAAGCTCATTCGTGTCAACGCCGCCCAGCGTCACTTCCGCCGTGCGATACCCCTCGGTGCCGTTTGGCTGAACGCGCCAGTTCGTTAGCGTATCCACCAACGCTTCCTGCTCGCGGCTGTTAAGCTGCTTGAGCGACACGTCCGGGATCTGCCCCAGCACCTGCAAACATTCCACCAGACGTTTTGGCAGCTGCATCGCCAGGGTGTTTTTCAGGCTCTGATTCGGGTGCGCGGTACGCTGCTCGTTAAGGAACGCGCCGAGATCGCAGTCCGGCAGCAGATTCACCGTAACAAATTCCCCCGGCTGCCAGTAGCTGGAGATTTGCAGTACCGCCGGGCCGGAGAGACCGCGGTGGGTAAAGAGCAGGTTTTCGCGGAATACCGTCCCGTCTTCGGCAGTAATGACTGAAGGTACAGAGACGCCGGAAAGCGTCTGAAGCTGCTCCAGCAGCGGCTTATGCAGCGTGAACGGCACCAGCCCGGCGCGGGTTGGCAGAACCTTCAGGCCAAACTGTTCGGCGATTTTATAGCCGAACGGTGACGCGCCCAGACCCGGCATCGAGAGGCCGCCGCTGGCGATCACCAGATTATCGGCGCTGACGGTTTCACCGTTCAGCTGCAGCGTGTAGCCCTGCTCGTCGCGAGCCACCTCCAGCACTTCCGTGCGCAGGCGCATCACCACGCCGCCCTTCTCGCACTCGGCCACCAGCATATCGACAATCTGCTGCGCGGAGTCGTCGCAGAACAGCTGCCCCAGGGTCTTTTCATGCCACGCGATGCCGTGCTTACCCACCAGGTCGATAAAGTCCCACTGGGTATATCGCGCCAGCGCAGATTTGCAAAAATGACGGTTCTGGCTCAAATAGGCCGCGGGTTCGACATAAAGATTGGTGAAGTTGCAGCGCCCGCCGCCCGACATCAGGATTTTGCGGCCTGGCTTTTTTCCGTTGTCCAGCAACAGTACGCGACGACCCGCCTGTCCGGCCATCGCCGCACAAAACATACCCGCCGCACCGGCGCCAATTACCACGGCATCAAACCTTTCCACGTCAAAACCCTCTTCGTTAACTGCCGCGGATTGTAAAGTTTCCTCTGTGGTCACACCAGCGTAAAAAGATATTACAAAGCCATTCCATTGAAATTTAACGATTATCCTTTCAGGCACTTTTCTCAAATCAGGTGGTATGTCAAAAAAAGTCTATATTTCACTTTGCCCGTTGCGCATTTGTCCTGGATAATGCGCCGCGTTCATGTCCTCAAAATGGCGTAACGTCCTATGCTACATTTGTTTGCCGGCCTGGATTTACATACCGGGCTTTTACTATTGCTTGCTCTGGTTTTTGTACTGTTTTACGAAGCGATCAACGGCTTCCACGACACTGCAAACGCAGTAGCAACGGTTATCTACACTCGCGCAATGCGATCGCAGCTTGCGGTCGTTATGGCGGCGGTATTTAACTTTTTTGGTGTCCTCCTGGGCGGACTGAGCGTTGCGTATGCCATCGTGCATATGCTGCCAACGGATCTGCTGCTTAACGTGAGTTCCGGTCATGGCCTTGCCATGGTGTTCTCAATGCTGCTTGCTGCCATTATCTGGAACCTCGGTACCTGGTATTTCGGCCTGCCTGCATCCAGCTCTCACACCCTCATCGGCGCGATTATCGGTATCGGGTTAACCAACGCCCTGATGACCGGGACATCGGTTGTTGATGCGCTGAACCTGCCCAAAGTACTGGGTATTTTCGGCTCTCTGATCATCTCCCCTATCGTGGGCCTGGTGGTTGCGGGTGGATTGATTTTCATCCTGCGTCGCTACTGGAGCAACACGAAGAAACGCGCGCGTATCCACCTGACGCCAGCTGAGCGTGAGAAGAAAGACGGCAAGAAAAAGCCGCCGTTCTGGACGCGTATCGCCCTGATCATTTCCGCTATCGGCGTGGCCTTCTCTCATGGCGCGAACGACGGGCAGAAAGGCATTGGTCTGGTGATGCTGGTTCTGATCGGCGTCGCACCGGCGGGCTTCGTGGTGAACATGAACGCTTCTGGTTACGAAATCACCCGTACCCGTGATGCGGTCAACAACGTTGAGACCTATTTCCAGCAGCACCCTGAGTTGCTGAAAAAAGCGACCGGCGTTGATCAGCTGATTCCTTCCCCGGAATCAGGTGCGACGACGGCACCGGGCGAATTCCACTGCCATCCGGCTAACGCGATTAACGCGCTGGAACGCGCCAAGGGCATGCTGGGTAATATCGAAAGCTACGACAAACTGGCCGTTGAACAGCGTGGTCAACTGCGTCGTATCATGCTCTGCATCTCTGACGTGACCGATAAAGTCGCGAAGCTGCCAGAGGTGAATGCTGACGACAAACGTCTGCTGAAGAAACTGAAAAGCGACATGCTCAACACCATCGAGTACGCGCCTATCTGGATCATCATGGCCGTCGCGCTGGCACTGGGTATTGGTACAATGATTGGCTGGCGTCGTGTAGCGACCACCATCGGCGAGAAGATCGGTAAGAAAGGCATGACCTATGCGCAGGGTATGTCCGCGCAGATGACGGCGGCGGTATCTATCGGTCTGGCGAGCTATACCGGTATGCCGGTATCCACCACTCACGTACTCTCCTCGTCCGTGGCAGGTACCATGATTGTTGACGGCGGCGGTCTGCAGCGCAAAACCGTGACCAACATTCTGATGGCCTGGGTGTTCACCCTTCCGGCGTCCATCCTGCTGTCTGGCGGTCTGTACTGGATTTCGTTGAAGCTGATTTAATCGCTTGAAGGCGACAAAAAAGCGGGTCAGGAAACTGGCCCGCTTTTTTTATGGCTGTTGTTTTACTCAACCCATTGCTGTCATCAGTACAATCTGAACATTATTCGTTCAGATTTTCCCTGCACAAATAATTATCCTAGTAGAGAGTCATCTCAGGACAAACATTCCACGGACGAAACAGATTATGTCATTCAAAACGGCTACTAAATGGATTCATCGCCTTGTGACACTATCGCTTTTAGCTCTGGTCATTGGATTTTTTTGGCTCAACCACCAGCCCAACCGGCAAGCGAGTGATGAACTTCAACGCGTTTATAAATTATCTGACCGCGTCTGGCTCTATATGACCGTGAACAACCAAGGCGGCGCAACCGTGCCAACAATCTACCGCTACTATCTCTCGCAAAAGATAGCAGGGGAAGATACTGACATTATCCATCAGCTCGCTATGAAGCATCCGGTCATTGAAGGTACAGGCACAATTACCTCTGCCAGCATTGATGCAAACGGAGAAGTGAAAATTACCTATAGCGGGAAGGTCATCTCGATTGAGGATACTGTTTCAAATCTCCAGTTCTCCGTTAAGCCCTGAGCCAGATGTAACAAGGCGGGGCTTACCCCGCCTGCTGTAATGCTCAGTGCCAAATCATCAATGCAATCATACTGACCACGACCAGCCCGCACAGGGCGCTGGTCAAAATGAACTGACGACGCAGACGCTCGCAGCGACGGATAAACTCTTCATCGTGATGATCGCGGTAGCGCTGGTAGTAGATATACCCGACCAGACGCATCTGCTTGCTGGGCTGTCCATGCGAGGTGAAGAACCCTCCACCGTCCACATACTGATACAGCAACGGATCGCAACCACGAAGTACCACTAACAGCGCACGTAACGATGAGAAGTAGCGCGCCATATTCACTATGCAAACTACGCATAACGCCCAAAACAATGCGACGGTGCTAATCATACATCCTCCCCGGCGTCCGCCCACGAAGCAAGGCTCCTGAGCTACCGCACCCCAATGCCCTGACAGACAGTTCAGTGAAAGAATGACCAAAAGTCGATCCGGTTCGCGTTTTAATATCCGAACGGCTCATTAAATAGTGTAGGAGATCCGTTAATTTTTTTGCCACAAGGTTAATCGTTATCAACACCAAAGCTTGAAAAATATGTTTAACTGGGCCGTAATGAAAGTATCAGACGACGGCATTCTCATTTAGTCATCGATAACTTAAGGAAGGAGTAACACTATGGCTTACAAACACATTCTCATCGCGGTAGACCTCTCTCCGGAGAGCAAAGTGCTGGTTGATAAAGCAGTATCCATGGCACGTCCCTACAACGCGAAAGTCTCCCTGATTCACGTTGATGTGAATTACTCCGACCTCTACACCGGTCTGATCGACGTAAATCTCGGCGATATGCAGAAACGCATCTCCGAAGAGACTCACCATGCCCTGAGCGAACTGTCCACCAACGCGGGCTATCCAATCACCGAAACCCTGAGCGGCAGCGGCGACCTGGGCCAGGTACTGGTTGATGCGATTAAGAAATACGATATGGATCTGGTGGTATGCGGACACCATCAGGACTTCTGGAGCAAGCTGATGTCTTCCGCGCGCCAGCTGATTAACACCGTTCACGTGGATATGCTGATTGTTCCACTGCGTGACGAAGAAGACGAGTAAGTAAGGCACAAACCTTAGCTTACCCCTCACCCTAACCCTCTCCCCATAGGGGAGAGGGAACGATCGAGCCCCTCGCCCCTATGGGGAGAGGGGTTGGGGTGAGGGGACATAAATATCAAACCGGTGTCCTTTAGTGGTCACCGCGTTGGTCGTGGCAACGTCCGCCAGCGGCGGCGCGTAGTCCGGACGCTTCACCACCACCCGCTTCGTCGCGAGCTGACGAGCCGGCTCCAGCAGGCCATCTGCGTCTAAATCCGGCCCCACCAGCGACTGAAACACCCGCATCTCTTTCTTCACCAGCGCGCTTTTCTGCTTATGCGGGAACATAGGGTCGAGATAGACCACCTGCGGGCGCGGGGTGATATCGGTCAGCGCCGTCAGGCTTGAAGCGTGGATAAGCTGCAAGCGCTCCTGCAGCCACGGGCCGATTTCCGGGTCTGCGTAGCCTCGCGCTAGCCCGTCGTCGAGCAGCGCGGCCACCACCGGATTGCGCTCCAGCATGCGCACATGACAGCCCACCGACGCCAGCACAAAGGCATCACGCCCCAGCCCCGCCGTGGCGTCCACCACGTCCGGGAGATAGCTTCCTTTAATGCCGACCGCTTTGGCCACCGCTTCGCCGCGACCGCCGCCGAACTTGCGCCGGTGCGCCATCGCCCCGCCAACGAAGTCGACAAAAATCCCGCCGAGCTTCGGTTCGTCGCGCTTGCGTAATTCGAGATGCGCTGTCGTCATCACCAGCGCCATCAGGTTCTCTTCGTCGTGCTCCAGCCCCCAGCGGGCCGCCAGAACGGATAAGGCGCCGTCTCCGGCGCCCGTTTCATCAACTAAGCAGATCTTCACGTAACAATCAGCCTTTGATCCCGTAATGTTCAAGCATCGCATCCAGCTGCGGCTCGCGGCCGCGGAAGCGTTTGAACAGCACCATTGGCTCTTCAGACCCGCCACGGGTCAGGATGTTGTCGAGGAACGACTGGCCGGTTTCGCGGTTGAAGATCCCCTCTTCTTCGAAGCGAGAGAAGGCATCCGCCGCCAGCACGTCGGCCCACAGGTAGCTGTAGTAGCCCGCCGCGTAGCCGCCCGCGAAGATGTGGCTGAACGCGTGCGGGAAGCGGCCCCAGGTTGGCCCTGGAATAACGGCAACCTGCTTTTTAATCTCGGCCAGGGTTTCAAGGATTTTCGCGCCCTGCTCCGGGCTAAACTCCGCGTGCAGGCGGAAGTCGAACAGGCCGAACTCCAGCTGACGCAGGATGAACATTGCCGCCTGGTAGTTTTTCGCCGCCAGCATTTTATCCAGCAGCGCTTTTGGCAGCGGTTCGCCGGTTTCATAGTGACCGGAGATAAACGCCAGCGCGTCCGGCTCCCAGCACCAGTTTTCCATAAACTGGCTTGGCAGCTCGACCGCATCCCACGGCACGCCGCTGATGCCGGCAACGCCTGCGGTTTCGATGCGGGTCAGCATATGGTGCAGGCCGTGACCGAACTCGTGGAACAGGGTAATCACTTCGTCGTGAGTGAACAGCGCAGGCTTGCCGTTCACCGGACGGTTGAAGTTACAGGTCAGGTAGGCGACCGGCTTCTGCAGGGAGCCGTCGGCTTTACGCATCTGGCCCACGCAGTCGTCCATCCACGCCCCGCCGCGCTTGTTTTCACGCGCGTAGAGGTCAAGGTAGAAGCTGCCGCGCAGCTCGTTTTTCTCGTCATACAGCTCGAAGAAGCGCACGTCCGGGTGCCATACGTCGATATCAGTACGCTCTTTGGCGGTGATGCCATAGATGCGTTTCACCACTTCGAACAGGCCGTTAACGGCTTTGTTTTCCGGGAAGTACGGGCGCAGCTGCTCGTCGCTGATGCTGTAGAGGTGCTGCTTCTGTTTTTCGCTGTAGTAGGCAATATCCCACGGCTGCAGCTCGTCTACGCCGAACTCCGCTTTCGCGAAGGCGCGCAGCTGGGCCAGCTCTTTCTCGCCCTGAGGACGGGCGCGTTTCGCCAGATCGGTCAGGAAGTCGAGTACCTGCTGCGGGTTCTCCGCCATTTTGGTGGCGAGGGATTTATCGGCGTAGCTGTCGAAGCCGAGCAGCTGGGCCAGCTCGTGGCGCAGGGCGAGGATCTCCGCCATCACCGGGCTGTTGTCCCACTTACCGGCATTCGGCCCCTGATCGGAGGCGCGAGTGCTGTACGCGCGATACATCTCTTCGCGCAGGGTCTGGTTGTCGCAGTAGGTCATCACCGGCAGATAGCTTGGGATATCCAGCGTTAACAGGAAACCTTCCTGCTCTTTCGCTTCGGCCTGGGCTTTTGCCGCCGCCAGCGCGCTTTCAGGCATACCGGCCAGTTCGGATTCATCGGTAATCAGCTTTGTCCAGCCCATGGTGGCGTCGAGGACGTTGTTGCTGTACTGGTTGCCCAGCTCGGACAGGCGCGCGGCGATTTCACCGTAGCGAACCTGCTTCTCTTTTGGCAGACCGATACCGGACAGCTCAAAATCACGCAGGGCGTTATCGACGGATTTTTTCTGCGCCGTGTTCAGTTCAGCATAGTGGTCGCCGTCGCGCAGGTCGCGGTAGGCTTTGTACAGCCCTTCGTGCTGACCAACCCAGGTGCTGTACTCAGAGAGCAGCGGCAGGGTTTGTTCGTAAGCTTCGCGCAGTTCCGGGCTGTTTTTAACCGAGTTCAGGTGGCTCACCGGGGAGAAGATGCGCCCCAGCACGTCGTCCACTTCGGCCAGCGGCTGACACAGATTTTCCCAGGTGTACGGCCCGCCCTGCGCAACCACGCTTTCTACCGCCGCACGGCAGTTTTCCAGCGACCGGGTAACGGCTGGAACAACATGCTCAGGGAGGATTTTAGAAAACGGCGGCAACGAAAAAGGCGTCAGTAATGGATTGGTCATAAACGCTGTCCTGTTGAAATAGGTGAATGAAGCGCGCATCCGGCGCTGTGCATATTGTTCAGTAATGGGGTTAAGTGTAGAGGATTTCAATAGCCGCGCTTACCGGGCCTACGGGTAATCTGTGCCGTTCTGCTGTAAACTGTGGCAAATCGTCAATTCAGCGGAATATCAATACCCATGCTCAGTTATCGCCACAGCTTCCACGCAGGCAACCACGCCGACGTCCTTAAACACACCGTTCAGAGCCTGATCATCGAATCGCTCAAAGAGAAAGAGAAGCCGTTTCTCTATCTGGACACCCACGCGGGCGCGGGCCGTTACCAGCTGAGCGGCGAACATGCTGAGCGTACCGGTGAATATCTGGAAGGGATTGCCCGCATCTGGCAGCAGGACGATCTGCCTGCCGAGCTGGAGCCGTACATCGGCGTGGTCAATCACTTCAACCGCAACGGACAGCTTCGCTACTACCCGGGCTCGCCGCTGATTGCCCGCCAGCTGCTGCGCGAGCAGGACAGCCTCCAGCTGACCGAGCTGCATCCGAGCGACTTCCCGCTGCTGCGTTCTGAATTCCAGAAAGACAGCCGCGCCCGCGTGGAAAAATCCGACGGCTACCAGCAGCTGAAAGCCAGGCTGCCGCCGGTTTCGCGCCGCGGCCTGGTGCTGATAGACCCGCCGTACGAAATCAAAACCGACTATCAGGCGGTGGTGACCGGCATCCATGAAGGCTACAAACGCTTCGCCACCGGGACCTACGCCCTGTGGTACCCGGTGGTGCTGCGCGCGCAGATCAAGCGCATGATCAAAGATCTGGAGGCAACCGGCATCCGCAAAATCCTGCAGATTGAGCTGGCGGTACGACCGGACAGCGACCAGCGCGGCATGACCGCCTCCGGGATGATTGTGATCAACCCGCCGTGGAAGCTCGAAGCGCAGATGAACAACGTGCTGCCGTGGCTGCATAAAACGCTGGTGCCAGCGGGTACAGGCCACGCCACCGTCAGTTGGATCGTGCCGGAGTAATCGCAGCCATCGGTGGAAACTATTGATTTCAGGTATACAATCGCGGCAATTCACGATTAAGGACAAAAGCTATGACTAAGCATTATGACTACATCGCAATCGGCGGCGGCAGCGGCGGCATCGCCTCCATCAACCGCGCGGCCATGTACGGCCAGAAGTGTGCGCTGATTGAAGCCAAAGCGCTGGGCGGCACCTGCGTGAACGTGGGTTGTGTACCGAAGAAAGTGATGTGGCACGCGGCGCAAATCCGTGAAGCTATCCATATGTATGGCCCGGACTACGGCTTTGACACCACTATCAATCACTTCGACTGGGACAAGCTGATCGCCAGCCGTACCGCCTACATCGACCGTATTCACACCTCATACGACAACGTGCTGGGTAAAAATAACGTTGACGTGATCCACGGCTTTGCCCGCTTTGTGGACGCGAAAACGATCGAAGTGAACGGCGAGACGATCACCGCCGATCACATCCTGATCGCCACCGGCGGCCGTCCGAGCCACCCGAACATTCCGGGCGCTGAATACGGCATCGACTCCGACGGTTTCTTCGAGCTGCCTGCCCTGCCAAAACGCGTTGCCGTTGTTGGCGCGGGGTACATCGCGGTGGAACTGGCCGGCGTGATTAACGGCCTGGGCGCAGAAGCGCACCTGTTCGTGCGTAAGCACGCGCCGCTGCGCAGCTTTGACCCGCTGATTGTCGATACCCTGGTCGAAGTGATGAACACCGAAGGCCCGACCCTGCACACTAATGCCGTGCCAAAAGCGGTGGTGAAAAACGCGGACGGCAGCCTGACGCTTGAGCTGGAAGATGGCCGCAGCCAGACCGTTGATTGCCTGATCTGGGCGATCGGCCGTGAACCGGCGAACGATAACTTCAACCTGGCTGTAACGGGCGTAAAAACCAACGATAAAGGCTACATCGTCGTTGATAAGTTCCAGAACACCAGCGTGCCGGGCATTTACGCGGTCGGCGATAACACCGGTGCCGTTGAGCTGACTCCGGTAGCTGTTGCGGCGGGCCGTCGTCTCTCCGAGCGCCTGTTTAACAACAAGCCGGACGAGCATCTGGACTACAACCTTATCCCAACCGTGGTCTTCAGCCACCCGCCAATCGGCACCGTCGGCTTAACCGAGCCGCAGGCGCGCGAGCAGTATGGCGACGACCAGGTGAAAGTGTATAAATCGGCGTTCACCGCGATGTATACCGCGGTTACCTCCCACCGCCAGCCGTGCCGCATGAAGCTGGTCTGCGTCGGCCCGGACGAGAAGATTGTCGGCATCCACGGCATCGGTTTCGGCATGGACGAGATCCTGCAGGGCTTTGCGGTGGCGCTGAAGATGGGCGCAACCAAAAAAGACTTCGACAATACCGTAGCGATCCACCCGACGGCGGCGGAAGAGTTTGTGACGATGCGCTAACCAGAGCGTTACAGGATGGCACTACGCCATTTTTTCCTGTATCGCTTTTTTGACATCACGGACAAATGCCGCAACCTGCGGCATTTTTTCTGCCCAGTCCACGGTGACCAACCCGAGATACTCTGCACGCGCCTCCTCAAGCAGTTTCGCATGAGCTTCGGGCAATTGCGGCCGCAGCCAGGCTGCGGCCTCGTCTTTAGCCGCGATCTTACCCGTCTCAACGCTATACCCGATACGCGCCAGCGTCAGGAGGATATGTCTTTCATCACCCTTAAGATCGTCAGCCCTGCTCCACAGCGCCAGAGTCTGACGAAAGGTCTCCAGCAGATCGTTTTCTGGCACAGCCTCGAACAACTCGCAGGCTGCTTTTCCCCGCAGAGGGAGACTGTTCTGACGCGCTTTGGTCAGTAAAATCGCCAGATCGGGGTCGGGCTGCGCCGGTTCGTATTTCCCGTTTGTAATATCATCCCGTAGCCATTCTCCAAACTGCAGTTCCCGCACGGGCGGAAAGTGCCATGGCACAATCTGCGACCAGACTACGACCGTTACTTCCAGCGCCCGGTAAATCTCCGACGTGCCGGGCCAGGCCGAAATCGCCAGCAGCTTCTGCATCAAGGTATGGCGTTGTTCATCCCGCAGCGGCGAACGTACCGTGACCAGCAGGTCGATATCGCTCAGCGGCTTCAGGCCACCGTCCATCGCCGAACCGTATAAGTGAATTGCCATCAGCTTGCTTCCGAGAACGCTTTCGATGAGCGCGCAGGCGCTCTGTAGCTGTTTTTGTGCGCAGGGGGGCTCGTTCATCCTACCTCTTCGTCTGACGATAGCTGCTGATTAAACCGGGTTATCTCTTCCAGCACGCGGTTGACCAGAAGGTCAATCTCTTGCCAGGGTCGATCGTCGTTACAGGCCGTTTCCAGCTGTTCACAGGCTTGCTGCAAAGATGTCATGCTCATCATCCTTGCGCCACCATTGATACGGTGCGCCATACGGCCAACCTTATCGCGATTTTTCTGTGCGAGCCACTGCGTCAACTGGCTGGCATCCTGTCTGTTCACCTCCACCATTTCGGCCTGCAGCGCCCGCGTGGCATCGCTCTCCAGGGCAGGCTTCGCGCTGCTGCCGGCAAAATAACGATCCAGCAGCGTCTGGAGTTTTTCCGCCGTCAGCGGTTTCTCCAGATATTCATTCATACCAGCATCGATACAGCGCGCTGCCGTTTCTGCGCCGCTCATCGCCGTCAGGCCGAATATCGGGACAGGCGGATGACCATAAAGCTGTTCGGTATGACGGATCTGCTGCGCCAGCTCATAGCCGTCCATCTCCGGCATCGTGCAGTCGGTAATAATCACATCGTAGCGGCCAGGATTTTGCTGCCACATCGACAGCGCCTCCGCCCCCTGTGTCGCCAGCGAAACCCGGTGCCCCCAGGACTCCAGCCGCTGCCGCAGCGCACGGCGTGCTGGCGGATAGTCGTCGACCCCAAGAATATGCAGGCTGCGCATATGTTCGACAGGCGGAGGGGTTAGCACTTTGCTGGCGGCAGGCACCGCGTTGAAGTGAAGGCTCACCACGCAGCCCTCATGCGGTTCACTGTCGATACGTACCTCCGCACCGGCGGCATGGGCCATATACAGGCAGGCCGGTAAACTGAACCCGGTGTCGGTCCACTCTGATTTCAGCGTCACGTGGTGCGCTCGTCTGGCAATGTCCTCAATCAGGTGCTCGTCAATGCCCTCGCCCCGATCGCACACTTCGATGACCAGCGGGATCGTCGTGGCATTCGGCTCTTTGCTGCCCTCATACACTTCAACGTCAATATCCTGACCATTCGAATGCTTGATGGCGTTACGCAGCAGGCTGGAGAGGATGCGAATAATCAGCAGCGGATCGGTGGTAAAACGCTCGACAGAGAGCTCGATCAGCACGTTCAGGGTGATCCCTTTCGCTTCAGCCTGCTGCCGGTAAAGCGCCACGGTACTGTGGATTAACTGGGGCAGATGCGTGCTGCGCATCGTTCCGTTCAGCTGCGGGTTATCTGCACGGAAGACGTCAAACATATCGCCGATCAGCGAAAGCAGGTTGAGGGAGGATTCCCAAATCAGATTCAGGTTTTCATTATGCTCATGCCGCGCATCGAGCGCCTGAAGCTCCATCTCCAGCAGGCCGGTGATGACGCTGAGTGGGGTGCGCACTTCATGCCCCATGCTCTGCATAAAGGCGTTTTTGCTGCCTATTGCCTGCTCAAGATTACTCTTCGTCTCAGAGAGCTGAGCAATCAGCAGCTCTTTTTCAGTGACATCCAGCCAGCCGCCAATCAGACCACCAATTTCACCCTGGCTGTCGTGCCACGGCACAACCCAGCCCTGCAGGTAGCGCGTCTGGTTGTTTATCGTAAAACTGTCAGCCCAGTTCTGCGGTTGCCCATCCTGTAACGCCTGCTGGTATTTTGCCTCCAGGTTCGCCAGCACCGCCGGTTCTACCATGTCGATCGCGGTTACTGGCTGCCCCTGGAAGGCATCGCCCGGCTGGCCGATGGTATCCGCCCAGGCCTGGTTGTAGCGCAGCAGATGGCCGTTACGATCGCGAACGTAGAGCGCCACGGGCGAGGCGTCGATCAGTGCCTGGGTAAAACGTAACTGTTCGGTAAGCTGGCGCTGCAAGACATTGCCACGGCGCAGCGCGGCGCGCAGATACTGTATCCATAGCCAACACCCTGTCACCACCAGCAGAAGCAGCACGCCCCAGACCAAAGAATTGAGTAATGAACTTTGCGCCCAGGTTTCACTATTGTCGATGGCCGCTTGTCGCCAGTCACCCGCCAGCTGCATCAGTGCCTGCGGCTGCATATCTGCCAGCGCTTTATTGAGAATATTAACTGGCTGGCTGGTCTCGGTTTGCGCGGCAATGACGACATCAATGAGGGGGACAGGCACCGTGACGGCAAGATGAAAACGGGTGGGATGATGGCGCGTCACCAGGTAGTTGGCGATAAACTGCGGCGCGATCACACCGCGCACTTCACCTTTTTTCAGCCGCGCCAGCGCGTCGTCCATGTGGGTCAACGACACCAGTTTGATTGTAGGATACCAGGTTTCCAGCCAGGGGCGCAGCGGATCGTCGGCCATAATCGCCAGCTTTTCACCCTTCAGCTGGGCAAAATCGTCCGGTCGTTTGATCGTCTGATCCATCACCACCACGGCCGGCGTGGTGAGCAACGGCGAGGTCATCGCCATGGCCGCGGACGTTTTTTGCGACACGTCAGCCACCTGCCTGAGCACCAGCGCATCCGGGTTATTCTGCTTTAACGCGTTGAGTTCGTCGTCGCTACCGGCGGTCAATATCGTGAAGTGAATATCATACTGCTCGCTAAATTGGTTGAGCAGATCAACCACCAGACCCGCTGGCGTGCCATCCTCCAGAAACGAGAGCGGGCGCTGGCGACTATCCAGAATCACCTGGATCTGACTATGCTCACGCAGCCAGTTCTCCTCCTCCCGATCCAGCGCCAGCGGATTGGCGGTAATGACGAAGCTCCGGTTAAGCCCCCAACTGGTGGTAATACGCAAACGGCTGGCTAAGGGGATATGTTTGAAGACCGCGTCGATGGCTTCCACCAGTTGCGGCAGCTGGCGATCTACACCAAAACTCATGTTCAGATTGGGCAGCGCCGGGCTGTAGCGCCAGCGTATCCCCTGAGCCTGATGATACTGGGTAAGGTACTCCGCACTGGCCCGGTTAATCCACAGGGCATCTATCTGCTTAAACGCCAGCGCGCTGACTGCTGAAGGATACCAGGACTGGAAACGGAGCGTACTGCCGGGATAGTGGCGACGCAGCGCCGGGCTGGCGTTGGTATCAGTCATCAAACCTAATGTCTTTGGGCTCTCTTCAGGCGCGTCATCGGCTCGCTCGCGAGTGGTCATTAAGACCGACTTATCCAGCAGCCATGGCGGCGTGGTCACCAGTTCGGCGTTTGGCCACAGCTCCGGGTTCCACATCGCCACCATCTGAATTTCATGGCGGCGCAGCGCCTGGAAAGCATCACGACTCTGGTTGTAATAGTGGAGTTTGACGTTGACCTTCAGGCTATCTTCCAGCAACGCTAGATAATCGGCCGCAATCCCGCTGAAAAGTCCGTGCCCCATGCCTTCGCTGAGAGGAGGATGCGGAGGCCCCCAGACGCCCACGTGAAGCGTCTGATTGTGTTTCAGCCATTGCTGCACGTCACCACTAAACTGGACATGCGGCGCATTGACCTGCACGCGGCGTTGCAGGGTCAGTTCCTGGGCCTGAATCTGCCCGATACTGCAAAGCAGCATAAAAAGGCTAATTAACCGGGCGGTGATAAAACGCATCGTTGGAGTCGTTCCCTGAAAAGTGAGGGCTGGAAATCAGCAGGCTGGCACAGCGTTAATTTTAGCAACCGCGCTTCGTTCTGCATTGTCTGGATAACCGCCATAATTTGCAGGAATTTTAGCAATAGGTGGGCAAGTCGGGATTAAGGTCGGTCTTGTTTTTAAAAACTATCGTTAGCGGATTTTTATAAGACCGGACTTATTGTCCCCTCCCCTGCTGGAAGGTAAAAACGCAGCAGATTTGCTATGCGTAAACAGGTTCCACAAAAAATGAATAACACGTTAACTGCCCACGGCGAAAACACTGCCGATGCCCATAAAGAGATGGCGACTGACGATCAATTTCCTGCACTGGTCGAAATCGCGCTCGGCGATATTTTCATTCAGGGGGAAGAGCGTCTTTTTATCGACGACGTTAATCAGCAGCTACTGATAAAAGGCCCTCCTGGGCAGCGGGTCAATCTGTCCGATCTGCTTCCTGCAGAATCAGAGCCAGGAGAATGGATGAAAGCCAGAGGCTCCGTTACCGTGAATGGCGTGCAATATGAGGTTTATCACCATCCGGGTATTGAGACGGAGCTACTGGTCCAGACAGGACTAGACGTTGCGCCTCAGACGTAATCAGGTTGCGTAATAACCTCAACCTGCACCTCGCCCGCGCGAAAACCGTCAGCGAGGAAGAATGGGATAGGCAATCGCCACTGCCCATCACGCACCACCGCCGTATAGCGATAGCTCTCCCCCTCAATCCGTAATACGACAGCCTGCTTTTCACCGCTGGCTTTCTCGCTCGGCCCCGCCAGCACGGTAAACCCGGCGTTGCTGCCCACGTGGAAGTGCTCAGTCTGCCAGCGAACAGGCGGATGTGCAGGCCACGGTTGAGCATGGTGAAAGGCGAAGATCTCATCATGATTCAAAATGCTCTGCCGGACCGTAGGCCAGATCGCCACTTTGAGGAAATACTGGTCGGTGAAACGGGCGCTTCCCCGGTAGCTCGCTACAAACTGACGCATCATTCCTTCCACGTCTGGGATCGCGCCGCCACAGCCGCCCCACATCCCTGCCAGCAACAGCTCGGTATGGGTGAAATAGTCGCGCATATGGTGGAAATAAAATGGCGAGCGCAGCCAGTCTTCCACGCAAACCTGTTCCCGTTCAGAGAGCAGAGAGTCAGCGTCACGCACTAAAAAACGCTCGACCTGCGGGTCATCCATCACCAGAAAACGCCACAGCGTGGGATAGATGCGCTTTTCCTGGCTCATATCCACCAGCGCGGCACCCGCCTGCGTCAGCCGCTGCCAGACGTGCTGGGGCACGGAGTCATCCAGATACACGCGACAGCGCCAGCCGGGAAACAGCTCTGCGGCGGCCTCAATGTTTTTAATTAAGGTTTCGCAGTAGCGCGGCAGATCGCCATACAGACTGAACGCGATAATGTTTTTTTCCGGGCAATCCGCCTGAAAAGGTGGCGGTGGTGTCTGGGGCAGCGGCCAGGCGGTTCCCTGACGAAAACGCTGGTCAGAGAGGGTCAACGACTCCAGACCATACGCGCGCATTTCATCCGTTTTGCCCATATGGCCGCACAGTTCCGCCAGGCCATCGAGCCAGGTTTCAGACGCTTCATGACGACGGGGCGACTGATAAATCTTGCGGTAGACTTTGTACGCCTTGTCATGTTTTCCCTCACGCATCAGGCTAAGGGCGTAATCGCTCTGTACCGACATATTATGCGGCAGAACGGCCAGCGCTTTTTCGCAGCAGCGAGAGGCCGTCGCATAATCCGTCACGGCCATTGCATGACGGTACTGCTCCGCCAGGGCAGAAAATGTCTGACGCATTGCTTCTTGTTTTGCAGCAGATGAATGAGGTTGAAGGGATCGACGCATTGTCCAGGCTCAAAATCAAATAATCGTGCGTATGATTTTCCCATTCATCTGTAAAGTAAGCGACAAGACCCGTCTTGATGTTCCCGGCAGTCAATGATGGCGCAGTATTTAAGCAGCAAAAAGCAGGCGAAAATGCACGTTTATATTAGTATTGAGAGGATAGCGTAGAAATAATAACGTTCCTGACCAGACATTGTGCTTTTCGTTATTCACAATCGCCAGAATAATAACCAAGCCTTGTCTTATAACAATGCTTTTAACGTTTAATCAGAATATCACTTTCAGTATCTTATGCTCAGGAGCGTTATAAAAAGTTATGCGTCACTACCTTCGTCATTTTTTGCTTCTGGTTTTATTTTTATTCGTGATGCCTCCGGCACACAGCGAAGAATATAAGATTCTGATGCGCACCCCCATTGAGGGCATGAGTCGCTTGCCGCTCACCGAAGAGCAGGCAACGCTGCTAAAGCATATGCAAAACTTGACGGTGGGTATCACACGTTATGACGTGCCTCCTTTCGGCATGCGCAACATACGCCATGAATATGAGGGGCTGAGCGCCGACTATCTCGGCCTGGTGTCCTGGCAGCTTAATCTGCCGGTGCAGGTTAAAATGTACGACTCGCAGGAAGAGCTGTGGCAGGCGCTGGCGCGCGGTGATATCGATCTTATCCCCTCTGTCTCCGCCTTTGACGCCAACGACGCATTTGTCTTCTCAACGCCCTATGCCAGCGATAAACCGGTGCTGGGGGCGAACGACCGGGATACCCAGCCTCTCGCGGACGACCTTGCTAACACCGACGTCGCGATGGTCCGGGACTACCTGCCTCTGGCACAGGTGAAAGCGGCCTATCCCAACGCGCGCTTTCGCCTGTTTGACAGCTATCAGGAAGCGCTGAGCGCCGTGGCGTTTGGGCATTCACGCGCCTATCTCGGTAACAGCTATTCGCTGAGCCGAAACTATTTAAACAATATTCATATCGATCGCATCTCGCGGCTGCCCAACCGTGAAGTGGGGTTCGCCCTGAGCCAGAATAACCCTCTGCTTAACCAGTTGATTAACGCGACCATCCGCGCGGTACCCGAAGAGGAAAAGCTGGATCTCTATCGCCGCTGGCAGCCCGATCGGGTCGATATTGCACAGGGAACCAAGTCGCTGGTCTTTACCGACCAGGAGAAAGCGTGGATCGCCCGGCATCCGGTGGTGAACGTGCTCATCTACAGCCAGGATAATGCCGCCCCGGTCTCCTTTATCGATAACAAGGGGATGCTGCGCGGGGTAGTGGCGGATCTCTTCTCCGTGGTGTCATTGCGCACCGGCTTGCGCTTTAGCTTTGAGACCGGCAATACCACCGATGATTTGATAGCCCAGGTCAACCACGGGCAGGCTGACATGCTCGCGTCAGTGACGCCGAGCGAGGCGCGCAAGGGTCAGGTCCTGTTCACGCGGCCCTACTTACGCAGCGCGTTTGCTCTTGCCACATCATCCTCACGTAACGACATTAACACGCTGGCCGACCTGCGCGGCAAACGCCTGGCGCTGGTGAAAAACATCGGCGTGGAGCAGCTGGTGCGCGAACGTTACCCGGAGATCAAAATAGTTCACGTGGGCAATGAATCGCAGCTGCTCGCCAGCATCACCAACGGCGATGCCGACGCGGCAATAGGTATTCTGGTGATGACGGATTACCAGATCTACACCAATTTTCAGGACAAGCTAAAGGTGGTTTCGATTGTTGGCGACTCCCCCGCCTGGATCTCCTTTGGCGTTGGCCTGGCAAGCCCGGAACTGCAGAGCATTCTGGATAAAGTCCTGCTGAGTATCTCACCCATTGAGATGGAAAATCTGGCGAACCGCTGGCGACCCAACGAGCTGGTGGTGGTCGACAGCTTCTGGTATCGCTATCGCGAAGTGCTGATTGCCACGGGTGTCTTCAGCGCCGTTCTGGTGCTGTTAGCGCTGGGATGGGCGCTCTATTTGCGTCGGCAGATTGTGCGTAAAGCGGCGCTGCGCAGGCAACTGAACGAGCAGCTCACCCAGCTGCGCGAGATGCTCACCGAACGTGAGTCGCTGCTGGCGGAACTGAGCGAGGCGAAAGATCGCGCCGAAGACTCTAACCGGGCAAAATCGGTATTCCTGTCAACCATGAGCCATGAGATCCGCACCCCTATGAACGCCATTATCGGCATGCTGGACATCGTTCTGAAAAAAGGGCGCAAGGGCGAGCACGATCTTCAGGCGCTGGAAGTCGCCTACGACTCGGCAGAGGGTCTGGTGGGGTTGATTGGCGATATCCTGGATATCTCCCGTATCGAGGGAGGGCATCTCGATTTCAACCCGGAACCCGTGCAGTTCGGCAAACTCATCGACAACATGATGCGGGTGTTCCAGGGCGTGGCGATAGAAAAAAATATCCAGTTGAATAAGGTCTTCCCGACAGAGGCGCTGTATGAGGTCTATGCCGACCCGCTGCGTATTAAGCAGGTGCTCTCCAACCTGCTCAGCAACGCCATCAAGTTTACCGACCGCGGCAGCGTGACGCTGACCTTATCGCAGCGTGAGGAGCCCGGCACCGATAACATCCAGTTTGTCATTGAGGTGCAGGACAGCGGTATCGGTATTGATGCAAGCCAGCAGGCCGCACTCTTTAAGCCATTCAGCCAGGCGGACAATCGTCGGGCGGGCACCGGCCTTGGGTTATATATCAGCCGAACCATCTGTGAAAGCATGAATGGCACGCTCACGCTCGCCAGCGAAAAGCATGTCGGTACCACCGTCAGGGCGACCTTCTCCCTGCCTAAAGTTACCCGTGCCGTTACGCCGCCTGCCCAGCCTGATGCGGAAGATGAAAAGTTACCGGCGCTTAACGTGCTGGTGGTGGATGACAATCCCGCAAACCGCATCCTGTTGGCCAAACAGCTGGCCTGGCTGGGGCAGCACGCGCATCTGGCTTCCGGTGGCGATGAGGCCCTCAAAATCTGGGCCGATACTGCCTTTGATGTGGTTATCACCGACTGCAATATGCCGGGCATCAACGGTTATCAGCTAACGGGCATGATGCGTAACGCTGAGCGTGAGCAGGGCCGGACACCGGCATGGATTATTGGTTTTACCGCCAATGCGATGCATGAGATTAAGGAACGGTGTTTGCAGGCGGGAATGAACGATTGTCTGTTTAAGCCGTGCTCTATTAGCGATCTGGCGACGGCGCTGCGTAACAGTACTTCTTGCCGGGTGGCGCTGCGCTGAGCCGGCCTACAATCGACAATAATATCAATTAATTGAACGATTTATTGTAGGCCCGTGCAAGCGTAGCGCCGCCGGACAACACTCACAGCAGTTGGTCGTGCCAGAGGAACAGCTCAGGGTCGGTCTTCACGCCCAGCTTTTTCATTGCGGATTTCTTCTGGCCGCTAACCGTTTTGCGGCTCCGGCTGAACTTCTCAGAAATTTGCAGCACCGACATACCGGAAAGGAAAAGGCGTAACACCTCCAGTTCCCGGGCAGAAAGCTGGTCCAGACGGCCAATGCCGTCAATTACATGCTGTTCATCTTCAGCGTCACCGGATGCAGATGGCTCGGAGATAAGATAAAACTCCTTCTCCATGCTTTCGGAAAGGCAGATATGCCCAGCCGCCACGCGGCGCACGGCATCCACCACTTCCGAGGCGTCACGGCTTTTGCCGATATGCCCGCGCACGCCTGCCTTCAGCGCCATACGAACAATGGCGGTATTTTCCAGCGTCGATGAGATCAAAATTTTCAGCCAGGGAAAATTGCTCATTAACTGCTTAATCATCGGCAATCCGTCAATGTCTTCATCCCCGAGCAAATAGTCGAGGATAAGCACATCAATCCGGTTGGTACGTAAAAAGTTAATCAGATCAATGCGGCTGGCAAAGCTGCCCTTCAGTTCGAAATCCGGCTCCTGGCTGAAAATAATTTCCAGCCCTTTGCGGACAATCGGATGATCGTCGAGTAAGGCGATATAAATTTTCTTTCCTGAATACTGATTCATCTGCACTCTCTTTCTGTGCCTGCTGTGTGGGTCATTATAAAAATGGCTGGTTACTGCTTTCTCAGCCACTGCAATAATGTTCCCGCACTGGCATAACTACGAAAAATAGCAGCGTAAGCGTCAAAGCGGTTGGTGGCTTCTGCAACCTGGTTACCGTAATAATCACTTTCTGCACTCAGCACATCCAGCAGGGTTCGTCTGCCAAGGTGGTACCATTGATCGAAGAAATCATGGCGAATGCGATCGGATTCAAAGGCTAAGTCATGGTACAACTCAGCGCGTTCCAGCATGCTGCGGGCGTCCTGATCCGCCGCGCGCACGCGGTTATCCAAATCGCGTAACTGTTTTTCTATAGTTTCTCTGCTGGCGTCCGCACGACGCGCGGCAGAGAGTGCAGCGGCTCGCTGAGAACCGCCGCGGAAAATCGGCCAGCTCACGTTCACACCCGTCTCCCAGGACTGTTCACGCCCCAGTTCGTCACGCCCGGTGCTTTTGCCCACGTTCCAGGTCACTGTCGGGTAAGAGGCCGAGCGCGCGACATCCGCATCCGCCAGCGCCGACGCGGTCTCCGCCTGAGCCTGGCGAATCGTCGGATGCGTGTCGATGGCCGAAAGCTGTGTCGTCAGTTCACCCGGTTTCAGGTTCCAGGTCGTCGCCGCAGGCAGGGGTACTTTTTTGTCCCCCAGCAGGCGGTTAAGGGTAATTTCAGTATCTCGCGCACGTGAGACGGCCGTGTCCAGCGACGATTGCGCCTGGAGCAGCCGCCCCCGGGCCTGCGTCAGCTCGCTGCGGCGCCCCTGATCAACCTTCACGATCCCGTCCAGCATCTCAACCAGCTCGTTCATCCGCGCCACATACTTTTGGCTCAGACTGATAATCTGGCGCTGCTTGCTCAGTTCGACGAGCGCGCTGCTGACCTGCCAGGCGATATCTTCCGCCTGGGCATCGACGTTATTTTTCGCCGCGTCATGCAGGGCTTCACGGCTTTTGATGGTGTTACTGGTGCGGCCAAAATCGAGCAGTGTGGTCGCCATATTCACGGTGACCGCCGGTCGGCTGTCGCTGTAGCGACGCTCACCACCACCAAACTGATAACTTTTGGAACGGGTGCCGACATCAATCTGCGGCCAGCGCTGACCTTTCGCTTCGTCAACATTCGCTTCTGCCGCTTCAGTATTATAATTCGCACCACGCACTTCGGGGCTGATACTGAGCGCGGTATTCACCGCATCATTAAACAGGGCGCGAATTTCCCTTTCGCTGGGCGTGCGGGCCGTATTATCACGTTTCGGCGCGGCGGCCGCATGTGTCACCGGCGCCTGCTCCACTAACGGCGCAGCGGGTGCGGGCGGTGTCGAGGCCATCACCATGCGAGATTTTACCGCAGGGTCTACAGGCGCAAAGGCTAATAAGCCATCGCTATTGGCGGTACTTTTAGCCGATGCCAGGCAAGCCGCGGCCGTTAACAGCGCCGCCAGGCGGCGCTGCATAAAAATAGAGTTACTTTTCATATTAACGCTCGCGGAACGCTTCCTTCGCTTTGAAGATAGGTTTCAACAGGTAATCGAGAATGGTTTTTTCACCGGTGCGGATTTCAACCGTGGCAATCATGCCGGGAATGATAGGCAGAGATTTACCGCCCGCATTCAGCGTGCTGCTGTCAGTTAATACCATCACCCGGTAATAGGTGTCGTCAGGGCGGCCAGCGGCGGCTTTGGCGTCATCCTTCAGCGTATCCGGGCTGACCAGAGACACGTGCCCTTTCAGGCCACCGTAGATGCCGAAATCGTATGCGGTGATTTTCACCATTGCCGGTAATCCGGCATGCAGGAAGGCGACGTCAGACGGTTTGATTTTCCCTTCAACCAGCAGCTGGTCTTCCAGCGGCACGATTTCCATAATGTGTTCACCGGGCTGGATAACGCCGCCGATGGTGGTGACACGCACGTTTTTCACGGTGCCTTTTACCAGCGCGGAGATGGTTGTCCGGCTCACCACGTCGGCACGTCCTGTCAGGCTCTCTTCGGCCTGCACCAGATCCAGCTCCTGGCGAATCAGCTCGGCGTTGGCATCCGCCTGATAGCGGTTACGACGCTCGACAATTTGCGATTGCAGGTCATTCGCCTGACGACGCATACGCAGCAGCTCCACTTCTGAGAGCAGGCCGCGCGCGGCCAGCGGCTCGGACATGGCAATTTCGTTTTGCGCCAGGCGGTAGCTTTTCTCGAGCGAGGCCACCCCTTCTTCCAGCGCCTGTTTGCGGCTGTTGTAGGCGCGGGTTTCCAGGTCCACTTCGGAAGGGTACTGTTTCACCCGGTCGCTAAACGTCAGCGGCAGGCCGTAGGCTTCTGCACGCAGGCGGTTAACGGTCGCTTCCAGCGCCACCACTTTACGCAGCGTCTCCTGATAGCTGGACTGGGCGCGGGTCGGGTCTATTTTCAGCAGTACCTGCCCCGGCTCGACAATGTCACCCTCGCGGACGTTCAGCTCTTCGAGAATCCCGCCTTCCAGGCTCTGGATTATTTGCTCGCGGCTTTTCGAGACGATTTTCGCGTCACCTTTGGTGATCTCCTCCACTTTGGCGAAATGCGCCCAGGTTAAAAACCCGACGAACACCGCCAGAATCAGCCATAGCACCAGGCGCGACTTTGGCGTGGTCTGGGAGAATAGCGCTTCCTGGATATCGCTCATCCAGGCGGCATCACGCGCGGATAATGCCTTGCTGTTGTTACGTTTTAAGAATTTCATGCGCTGGCCTCCACGGGCTGTTTTCCTGTAGCGGCTTTTGCAGGGGTACTGTCGTTTGCGGGTGCGCCGTTCAGAGCGGCCAGCACCTGCTGTTTAGGACCATCGGCCACAATTTTGCCGTCATCAATAATGACCATGCGATCGACCAGCGCCAGCAGCGACGGGCGATGGGTAACCACCACCAGCGTGTGTCCGGCGGTCGCGACTTTCAGATGTTGTAAGAAAAGGGCTTCCGTCTGGGAATCCATCGCGCTGGTCGGTTCATCCAGCAGCAAGAGATTCGGTTTCGCCAGCAGCGTACGCGCCAGTGATACCAGCTGACGCTGACCGCCGGACAAACTGTTGCCCTGCTCGCCAACAGGCATGTGGATACCGCGCGGGTGACGCGCCGCAATCTGATCCAGCCCCGTCAGACGCAGCACGTGCAGGAATTCATCAGAGGAGGCGTTCTGACGGCCAATCATAATGTTTTCACGCAGGGTGCCGTAAAAGAGGCGCGCTTCCTGGCCGACAAAGCCCACATTATTACGCCAGTCGGAGGGCTCAATCTGGTTCACATCCAGACCGCTGCTGAAGAGCTGCCCTTTCACCGGGGTGTAAAGGCGCGCGATGATGCGCAGCAGGGTCGATTTACCGCTGCCAATTTTGCCGACAATCGCCACGCGCTCGCCCGGCTTGATCGTCAGGTTGACCCCTTTGAGGATCTCCGGGTTTGGCTGCATCGGCGGCGCCGGATAGGAGAAGGTCACGCCTTTCAGCTCAATATCGCCATTCAGCTCAGGCTGTTTGATGTAATCAATGTCGCTGCTGCGATCGGTCGGGTGTTCCATCAGCCTGTTCAGCGAGCCCAGCGCGGCTTTCGCTTGCTGATAACGCACGGCTAAACCAATCACCTGGCTTAATGGCGCGGTCACGCGACCCGCCAGCATCACGGTACCGATCAGCGCACCCTGGGTCAGGTTACCGGCATCGATCAGGTATACACCGGTGACGATCAGCATCACCGTCTGCAGCTGCTGCAGGAAACTCACCGAGTTCATCGCCAGCGTCGAATAATGTTTTGACGCCGCCGCGCTGGAAGATTGCATGGCGCTGAATTTCTGCCAGCGGCTCTGCATCCAGGATTCACCGCCGACCGATTTCAGGGTTTCCATGCCTTCAATGGATTCAATCAGTACGCCCTGCTTTAACGAGGCTTCCTGCAGGCTGGCTTTCATTACCTTCGCCAGCGGCCACTGGATAAGCAGGCTGACGATCAGGATCATCGGCAACATCAGCATTGGAATAAAGGCCAGCGTACCGCCGATGGCAAAAATAATGCCGATAAACAGCAGCACAAAAGGTAAGTCGGCAATGGCCGCCAGGGTGGCTGATGAGACGAAGTCACGCACGGATTCAAACTCGCGCAGCTGGTTGGCAAACGAGCCGGAGGAGGCCGGTTTATGCTCCATTTTGACCGCCAGCGACTGACGGAACAGAACGCTGCCGACAATCAAATCCGCTTTCTTGCCGGCGGTGTCGAGCAGATGCGCCCGCACGGTACGGGTAATGGCCTCAAAGACCATCGCCACCAGTACGCCAGCCGCCAGCGACCAGAGCGTCGTAAAGGCCTGGTTAGGGATAACGCGGTCATACACGTTCATGGTGAAGAATACCGTTGCCAGCGCGAGCACGTTGACCAGCACCGACGCCAGCGCCGCGCTGCGGTAGTAGCTGCGATAGCGCCACAGGGTACTGAACAGCCAGTGACCTTTTGGTTGCGGCGGCGCGATATCGCTGACCCGGCTGTCAATGCGCGCAGTTGGTTTCGCCGCAATGGCATAACCGACATACAGCTCGCTGAGCGCCTCATGGTTCAGCTCAACCGGCTCGTCGCCCACTTCCGGCATGATCAGGGAGTAGAACAGATCCCATTTATCGTCGGCATTTTTACGACGCTCGCGCGCAAGCAGCACCATGCCGCCCGCACCTTTGCGCAGCAGAATCATGGGGAAAACCTGCTCGGGCAGTTCCGCACTATTACGCTTGATGAGCCCCCCGGTGATACCGGCATTTTTAAGCGCATCAAGCGCTAAAGAGGGTGTGAGAGTTTGTTCAACAGGCAGACCAGCCAGCAAGACATCGTCGCTCTTACCCAGACCATAATGATCGGACAGCCAGGCAATGCTTCTGAGCAGAGTGTCGTCATTGAGTCGGGTATCACGGGCGATAGTGTGCAGCTGTTCCTCCTGGGTATTGGCCATTGAGGATTCCATAATTCGCGTGTTCCTGGTTGTTAAAAGACAGTTAAATCAAAAAGATAAAATGACTTTTTGAGATGAATTAGGAATATTCTGTCACGCGGAATGGTCTTGCCTTAATGAGACCTGTCTCAATGGAACTGGTTATTTTTTGTCACGAAACAGGTTTTAGAGAGGAAACAGGGGGAAAAGATGGTGCCCTCCCGTTACGGGAAGGCAGGGTTTAGCGATTATTTCTGCGCAGGAGCAGTCACGTTCTGATCGCCGCTTACGCGTACCACAACACGGCGGTTAGGCGACAGACAGGAGATCAACGCGCTCTTGTTCGAGGCGTCACAGTCATTGACTACAGGCTCATTGCTGCCCACGCTGGTCGCCGTCATCAGGCGAGCCGGAAGACCGTTTTCAGCCAGCATGGTGCGGACAGTCTGCGCGCGCTTCAGGCCAAGCGCATAGTTGCTACGATCGCTGCCGATGGCGTCCGTGTGGCCGATCACTTGGATCTGTTTCAGTTCAACGTTTTCACGTTTGATCGTCGCCACCAGATCTTTTACTGCCTGGCGACCCTGAGCGGAAACGCCCTTCTCATTTCCCTTACCGAAGCGGAACATCACATCGCCCGAGAGGGTGTAATCTTTGTACTGTGGCGCAAGGTTCTTACAGGCCTCTACGCTTGAGGCACGGGACAGCACGTGCGTCTGCTCACGCAGACCAGCGAGATCCTTTTCCGCCTGCTCGCGCGTACGGGCTTCCGGCACCGCATTCATGGTTGAGCTGACGCGCACGAAATAGGTCTGGCCGCCGCTCATCTCGACGTTGTAGCCCTGCTCTTTGCCGCGATACTGCGGTGCATCATTCTGGTACGCGCCCAGATTATGCTTGCCCGGCGCCAGACAGAAAACGGTATAGCCGCCCGGCAGCAGTGCGTCGTGGAATTCGTTATCGACATAAATATGCGCTGCGCCACCTGCGGTGTTGCTGGCATCACGGTAGTAAACCACCTGCGTCTGCGTCTGGCCGACGGGAGCGACAGGCTGATAGGTCTTACCAAAATTCTCCGCCGCCAGCGCCGGGTGGATAACAAATGCGGAGGTAGTAAACAGCGCCGCGAATAAAGAGGTCTTGAAAAAAGTCATAAATCCTCCACAGGCCCCCTCCCGGGGGCCTGGAAAAGTTTTAGTTAGTGATTATTCACGTTGACGGTGACGCCGTTCTGCACCAGCAGTTCAACATCAAGGTTTTCCACCTGGTAAACCTGATATTCCACGCCGGAAACTTTAACGTTGCCTGCATTGGTCCAGTTACCCGGATCGCTGTTGTCTGGCAGCAGATCGCTCAGGTTCACAACATCACCTTTGTTACCCTGAACCATCATCTGTTTATTGCCATCGGCGATAAACAGATCTTTCTCAGCGTGAGTCAGCACGTCGTTCAGACTGATATTCAGCTTGTCCTGCTTGCTGTTGGTCAGATCAATGGTCTTGTGCTGGAGGTTATCCAGATTGATCTCATGACCGTTCAGCGTGCTGACGGCATGGGTGTTGTCGTCATGCTGCTCTTCCGTGCTCATCATCATGCTTCTGGAGGCAGTGCGGGTGGTGTTAACCGTCCAGCGAACATCATCAATCATGTACTGATCGGTGTTGATGGTATTACCACCGCCCGACAGACCACTGCTGGCCCCACGCCCCATATGGAAGACAATATTGCCAATCTCGCGTCCCGCTGGTGCGGTGGCGGAGAAGGTCGCTTCCCCAGAAGGCAGATACCCGGATGAAATCACCTTGCCTGCAGTATCGTAGACAATGAAGGTGGATTTCACGACACTCGATTGAATTGAGTCGTTTGCACCGGAAAGCTTCATGCTTACCGCATTCACACCATCAAAATGCATGGTGATATCACCGGTCAGTGCCAGTTTACGGCTATTCCCTACACCCCACTGATAAATTGAACCACCGTAACCCGGATAATAGTTATCGCTTAACGTAAATTTCAGACCACTCGCCAGTGTAACCAGCCCCTTCCCATAGCTCTGTGGGGTCAGCGCATTAAAGTCCTCAAAGCCACTTGTTTTCGGTGAGATTACCGTCAGGCTACGGGAAACACCCGCACTCCTGTTACCCGCCTGATCAATCGAGAAGACGCTAAAGGTATGGTTACCCAGCGGCAGTGCAGACGGTGTAAAGCTCCAGCTACCCGTCGCCGAGGCGGTGGTCGAGTAGGTGCCACCATTCACGGCGATATAGACCGTACTGCCTGCCTCCGCCGTACCGTTCAACGTTGGCGTGCTGTCATCCGTTTTACCCAGGTTGGCAACATTGCCGGTTTCATTCCCGACGTTATCCATCACGCTGGTAATGGTCGGTGCTGCGTTAACCGTATCAACCACTACATAGTGCTGGTTACCCAGAGCACTCTTGTTGCCCGCCAGGTCAGTCTGATTAGCACGGAAATACCAGGTTCCATCCTGCAATGCCTTCGGAATTTCCAGGCTCCAGGTACCGTCCGCTTTGGCGGTGGTGGTGTAAACGAGGTTTGTACCGCTCGTCCACCCCTGACTACCCAGCGCCAGCACGATTTCGATCTTCGCGCCCGCTTCCGCACCGTTACCGGTGATGGTCGGACGGTTGTCGTTAGTACGATCTCCGTCAACCAGGTTACCGACTTTACCGCCCGCCACGTTATCAGTAATAACCGTTACGTTCGGCGCGGCAGCCACGGTATCGACAACAACATAGTGCTGGTTCCCCAGAGCGCTCTTGTTGCCCGCCAGGTCAGTCTGATTAGCACGGAAGTACCAGGTGCCATCCTGCAATGCCTTCGGAATTTCAAGGCTCCAGGTACCATCGGCTTTGGCCGTGGTGGTGTAGACGAGGTTTGTACCGCTCGTCCATCCCTGGTTACCCAGCGCCAGCACGATCTCAATCTTCGCACCCGCTTCGGCACCATTACCGGTAATGGTCGGACGGTTATCGTTAGTACGATCTCCGTCAACCAGGTTACCGACTTTACCGCCGGTCACGTTATCAGAGATAACCGTTACGTTCGGTGCGGCCACCACGGTATCCACGGTAATCGCGAAGTTGGTGGAGTTCTCCGAACGGTTCCCGGCTTTATCAACAGAGTAAGCCTGGAAGTTATACGTCTGGTTATAGTTGGTGGTCAGCGGGAAAGACCATTGTCCATTCGCACCCGCCGTGGTTGAACCATGCACCCCACCGTTTGCCGGGTTGATGATATACACCACGCTGCCCGCTTCCGCCGTGCCGCGTAAATCCAGCGTTCTGTCGTTGGTTACGCCACCGTTACCCACCAGACCGTTATACACACCGCCCTGAACGTCATCCCAGGAGCCGGTAATGACAGGTGCGTTATTGACCGTATCAACTGTAATCGAGAACTTCGCAGAGTCCACTGAACGGTTGCCCGCCGGATCGACAGAGTACGCATGGAAGTCGTACTGCTGGTTGTAGTTAGTCGTGACAGGGAATGCCCAGTTACCTTTCGCATCCGCCGTCACGGAACCCGCAACAGTGCCATAGTTATCGATCACAATGTAAACAACACTATTTGCTTCCGCCGTGCCGCGTAAATCCAGCGTTCTGTCGTTGGTCACACCGCCATTACCCACCAGACCGTTATATACACCGCCCTGGACATCATCCCAGGAGCCGGTAATAACCGGCGCGTTTGGCGCTTCGGTATCAATGGTCAGGCTCCACGCAGCCGTTGGTGCGCTCTTCACGCCGGTCGGGCTCTGGAATACCGCTGTCAGAGACAGCTCAGTGCCGTTGTTCTGCTGTGGCAGCGTATAGTTCCAGGTATTTGCTGGGCCTACGGTGACCGAGTCAAGCAGTCGGGTACCGTCGTAGATAAACACCACATCACCTGCCACACCTTTACCGTACAGGGTTGGGGTGGTGTCATCGGTCACGGCCGGGTTCGCCAGATCGCCCTGAACCAGACCCACGTCATCCGCGACGCGATCCAGAGAACCTGTCGGCACTCGCGTATCCAGCGTCAGTTCGAACGGTGCGGTTTGTGCACTCTCACCTGCGCCTGCGTCTTCGCTGGCGGTGATCTTATAGGTTGCATCCGCTGTCAGCGCCGGGCTGAGGGTGTACTGCCATGCACCGGTTACGGCGTCAGCGCGCACGCTGTCGATGTATTTGCCATCAACGTACACTTTCACCAGGGCACCCGCCGTCGCACGGCCCACCACTGTTGGGGTCGTGTCGTCAGTGTGGCTACCGCTGCCCAGATTACCGACGAAGTCGCCCTGATCGTCCACAACGTGGCTGATGGAAACACCGTTACGGCTGGTATCCACGATAAAGTGGATCGGCGCAGACTCAGGACCCACGTTACCGGCTTTGTCTTCGATAGAGACTTTCCAGGTATAGTCGCCATCCGCCAGCGCTGGTGCCGGGGTGTAGCTCCAGTTACCTTTCTCGTCTACCGGTACGCGCACGGTAGTACCGTTACCCAGATCGATAATCGCGGTACCGTTCGCCTCACCCTTACCACGGTAGGTTGGGGTGTTGTCATCGGTGGTGCCGTCATTGGCGATGAGACCCGGCGTGCCGAAGTCGTCCCACAGCTCAATGTCCGTAGGTGCCAGCGGATCAACGGAATCGACAATAATCACCCACTCGCCGGTTTCCGGACCGCGGTTACCGGTTCTGTCTTCGGCCACAGCACGGAAGCGGTGCTCGCCCTGCGGCAGATCAGAATCAAAGTCAATGGTCCAGCGGCCACCCGTTACCACGGCACTGCCGATCGGATCCGGGTTAGTGCCATCGTACAGATAGACCGTGGTGCCATCCTGTGCGGTACCGGTAATGGTCGGGCGTGCGTCGTTCGTGATGCCGCCGTTTTGTACCGTACCCACGTGCGCGTCAACGTCGTCGATCACGTCAGTAATGGCCGGAGCCGTCGGAATACCGCCCGCCAGCAGGTCAAACGAGAACGCGTCAGACGGCTCGGAACGCAGCCCCGCTTTGTCCTGCGCCACAACGGTGACATCGTAATGGCCGTTGGCCATGCCCAGTGCTGGCGTCCAGGTCCAGATCCCGGTTGAGGCGTCAGCGGTCACAGAGTCAACGGTTTTCCCGTTCACAATGATAAACACCAGGCTGCCCTTCTCGGCCGTACCGGTAAAGTCTGGAGTGCTGTCGTCCGTAATACCACCGTTAGCGATATTGCCGGTCTGCTGACCTGCGTCATCATAAACGGTATCGATCGTCGGTTTTGCCGGCGGCTGCGTGTCGACGATAAAGTCGATCGGATCGGACGGCTCGCTGGCGTTGCCCGCAGGATCGGTGATCACGACTACCGCTTCATGTTCGCCTTCCGGCAGCGGTTTCTCCGGGGTCACTTCCCATTTACCGTCGTCACCGACAATCGCGGTCCCCACGACTTCGTCATCAACAATCAGTTCAACGGTATCGCCAGGCACGGCGCCTTCGCCGCTGAATACCGGCTGCGTGTCATCCGTGGTGTCACCGTTGTGAATAGGGCCGACATCCGGACCCTGGTCGTCCTCGACGTCGCCAATAATCGGTTTGTTTGGTGCTTCAGTATCAATCACCAGCTTCCACGGTGCGGTCGGTGCGCTTTCCACACCGGTCGGGCCACGGAAGACCACGCTGACGTCCAGCGCAGTGCCGTTCGTCTGCTCAGGCAGGGTGTATTCCCAGCTGCCGTCAGGGCGAACAGTGACTGAATCAATGATGTCGCTGCCGTTGCGCACGAACACGATATCCCCCGGACGGCCGGTACCGTGCAGGGTTGGGGTGGTGTCATCGGTCACGCCCGGGTTGGCCACATCACCCTTATAACGGCCTTCGTTGTCTTCAATACGATCGAAGGTGCCGGTCGGCACAACGGTATCTACCGTCAACAGGAACGGACGCGTCGGCGCAGGGATTTCGCCTGGGCCGCTATACTCGCCCGCGGTGATTTCGTAGGTTTTACCCGATTCCAGCGCCGGGTTGATCTCAATCGCCCACTCGCCGGTTGTCGGATCGGCCGTCATTGAACCAACCGGGTTACCGTCCACATACAGCGTTACCAGAGAACCCGGCGTCGCCGTCCCCACGATAACCGGGTTAACATCATCCGTGCTGCTGCCGCTTGCCAGCGGGTTGGTCAGCGTACCGGTGTTATCTTCAGCGTGGCTGATGGAGACCGCATTACCTACCGTATCGATGGTGAAGCTGATTGGCGGGGTAGACGGACCGCGGTTGCCCTGATTGTCTTCCAGAGCGACTGACCAGGTATAAGACCCGTCAGCCAGCGCAGGCGCAGGGGTCCAGCTCCAGATACCTTCTGAACTGACCGGTACGCGAACGCTCTGACCGCCACCGAGGTCGATCACCGCCGTCATGCCCGCCTCACCCTTACCGCTAAAGGTTGGGGTGTTATCTTCGCTCGGATCGCCGTTGTGAATTTCACGCGGGAACTGGTAGTCGTTCCACAGTAAAATGTCTGTCGGCAGCGGTGGCAATGTCGCCATTGCGGCGATATTTTCGGTATTGTTGTTAGAAGTAATGGTCTTTTTCATACAATTTTCCAAATGAATTCTGTTTATGTTTTGGTCTAAAACGTTCTGGAGGCTCCGGTGCAGGAGCCTCACTTTCCTGGCATCAATTAATGGTTCTGTAGCGTGACCGTGACTCCCATCTGAACGAGGATCTCGGTATTCAGGCTATCCATCTGATAAGACTGATACTCCACTCCCCCAACATTCACCGTCCCGCCATCGGTCCAGTTACCCGGGTCCATACCGTTCGGCAGCAGGTCGCTCAGATTCACCGTGTCCCCCGCGTCGCCCTTCACCATCATTTGGTTGAAGTCGTTGTCGTGGAACAGGTTCTGCGTGGCGTTTTCCAGCACATCCCCCGCACTCAGCGTCAGGGTGTTGTTGCCTGTTCCCGTAATGTCGAACACTTCCACTGACTGGACAGGGTGGGTCAGCGCGCTCAGGTCGAGGTGCTGATCCGCCCCCAGCAGCTTCAGCGTGTCGGTGCCTTCTCCACCCTGAATCACCGCACCGGTCAGGCTGGCCACGTCCGCAACCTGATACAGGTTGTCCGCTGCGTCCCCGTACCAGACATCGCCCTGGTTATCCGCCAGGAACTCACCCGGGGTGACGGTTTTCGCCGTTCCGCTCACCACCAGGTTATCGATGCTGAAACCAAACCCGGTGCTTGTTGGTTGCTCCTCGTGGTGGATCTCCATCCGGTAAACCGGTGTATCATCCGGGCTGGTAAACGACACCGGGACGTTACGGTTGCTGAGGAAAGCACTCACCGTCTGCGAACTAATCTCATTGCCGTTGATGTCGTAGAACGTCACCACCGTCGATGGGCCAGCAAGGCGCGGGTTGAAAACGAAATCGATCGTTTTAGCGCCATACTGGAAATCAACGAACATGCTGCCTGCCATCCCGTTATCTCCTGAGCTACTGTAGAGATACAGACTGTTGGTGCTACCCGTACCAATGACCTGTTTGTTGAACTCATAATCCGTCGGGCCGGTACCTGGTGTGTGGGAGAAACGCATCCCGTGTACCCACGCTCCCGCGTTAATGTCCGCGAACTCCGTGTCGTCTTCGAAGTTGTTGGTACTGGTAAACGCGCTGGTGCGGTAGCTGGAGCTGTTACCCGCCGCGTCAACAATCGCCGCGCCCACCGGAATATCGGTGTAGCCACCCGCAGGCATGGTCAGGGTCACGTTGCCGTTAGCAATGTCGGCAGCCGTCAGCGTATGGGTCACGGTAACGTCGCCGTTCTTCACCAGCACGGTGTCGCCCTCGACAATCCCGCTGCCTGGCAGCGTTACCGTCACGTCATTACCGCTGCGCACCACGTCGGTCGGTGCATCAGGTGCCACCTGATCCAGCACCACTTTCTGCGAGGATTCGGTGTAGTTCCCGGCGATATCGACCACACGCGTCAGGACAGTCCAGTCAGCACTGTGTCCCTGTCCGTCAACAAACGCCCATTTGTCGCCGTCGACCATCGCTTCAAGCCAGGTGTTCCCGCCGTCAGTGGAGACCAGTACTTTCCCGCCTGCTTCCAGCGGAGCTGAGAGATGACCGCTGACCAGGCTACCGGCTTTACCACTGTTAGTGATGAAGTCGCTGCCGCTGACACCGGAGTCCTGGGTCATCGCATCCACCACCGCGCTGCTTGTCGGCGCGTCGGTATCAATGGTGATTTTCCACTCCGCGGACGGGGCGCTTCTCACGCCGGTCGGACTCTGGAACACCGTCTTCAGGGCCAGTTCCGCGCCGTTGTTCTGTGCAGGCAGTGTAAAGTTCCAGGTGTTGCCCGGGCCTACGGTCACGGAGTCGATCAGCGTGTCACCGTCATAAATAAACACGACATCACCCGCGACGCCGGTCCCGTGCAGAGTTGGCGTGGTGTCATCGGTCACTGCCGGGTTCGCCAGGTCGTCCTGCACCAGACCGACGTCATCCGATACGCTATCGAATGAGCCAACCGGTACGCGGGTATCCAGCGTCAGTTCAAACGGCGCCGTCTGCGCGCTATCACCGGTGCCGGTATTTTCACTGGCGGTGATCTGGTACGTCTTGTCAGTGGTCAGCGCCGGGTTGAAGGTGTATTTCCACGCACCGGTCGCCGGGTCAGCGATCACGGTCTCGACAAAGTTGCCGTCCAGATACACTTTCACTTCGGCACCAGGCGTCGCGCGGCCCACAACGGTTGGTGTCGTGTCATCGGTATGGCTGCCGCTGGCCAGATTGCTCTTCAGTTCGCCTTCATCGTCTTCCACGTGGCTGATAGACACACCGTTGTGGCTGGTGTCCACGGTGAAGTGGATCGGCGCAGACTCTGGTCCAACGTTACCCGCTTTGTCTTCAATCGAGACTTTCCAGGTGTAGTCACCATCCGCCAGGGCCGGTGCCGGGGTGTAGCTCCAGTTACCGCTGCCATCTACCGGCACGCGCACGGTGGTGCCATTACCCAGATCGATGATCGCGGTACCGTTCGCGTCACCCTTACCACGGTAGGTTGGGGTGTTATCGTCGGTGGTACCGTTATCCGCAATAATTCCCGGCGTGCCGAAGTCGTCCCACAGTTCAATGTCCGTAGGTGCCAGCGGTTTAACGGAGTCCACAATAATCATCCACTCGCCGGTTTCCGGGCTGCGGTTGCCCACGGCGTTTTCCGCCACCGCGCGGAAGCGGTGCTCGCCCTGCGAAAGTGCAGTGTCGAAATCAATGGTCCAGGTGCCACCCGTAACCACAGCGCTACCGATTGGCGTCGGGTTAGTGCCGTCATACAGGTAAATGGTCGTCCCGTCCTGACCCGTACCGGTGATGGTCGGTTTGTCATCGTTCGTGATGCCACCCTGCTGTACGGTGCCAACATGGGCATCAACATCATCGATTACGTCCGTGATTGCCGGTGCCGGAGGAATGCCGCCTGCTACCAGCTCAAACGAGAACGCATCGGATGGTTCGGAACGCAGACCCGCTTTGTCTTCGGCAACCACTTTCACATCGTAGTGGCCGTTCGTCAGCGCCGGAGACGGCGTCCAGGTCCACTTACCTGTCGGGTCAGCGGTAACGGAATCCACTTCCTTACCGTTAACAATGATGTGCACCAGGCTATTTTTCTCAGCGGTACCGGTAAAGGCCGGGGTGCTGTCATCGGTGACCTCGCCGTTGGTCAGGTTGCCTGTTTTCAGGCCAGCATCATCAAACACACTATCAATCGTCGGTTTTAACGGCGGCGTGGTGTCTACGATGAAGCCGATCGGATCGGACGGATCGCTGGCGTTACCGACCGGATCAACGATGACGACGACAGCTTCATGATTCCCTTCCGGCAGCGGTTTCTCCGGAGTTACTTCCCACTTGCCGTCATCACCAACAATTGCGGTACCCACAACTTCGTCGTCAATAATCAGACGCACGGTGTCGCCAGGCGTACCCTTGTCGCCACTGAACACCGGCTGGGTATCGTCAGTGGTGTCACCATCATGAATTGGCCCTACGGACGGTCCCTGGTCGTCTTCAACGTCACCAATGACCGGCTTGTCAGGACCTTGCAGATCAACGATAAATTCGAAATCATCAGACGGTTCGCTGGCGTTGCCTTCTGGATCGGTAATCACCACTTTCCCGGTGTGGCTGCCTTCCGGCAACGGTTTCTCAGGGATCACTGCCCACTTGCCATCGTCACCGACGATCGCCGTTCCCACCAGTTCATCGTCCACGATCAGTCTGACGGTATCGCCAGGCGTGCCGTTTTCACCGCGGAACGTCGGCTGCGTGTCGTCAGTCGCACCGCCGTTCTGGATTGGCCCAACAACGGTACCCGCGTCATCTTCTACTTCGCCGATGACCGGTTTTTCTGGCGTAACGATAAATTTAAAGTCATCAGACGGTTCGCTGTCGTTCCCGGCCGGATCGGTGATGATCACCTTACCGGTATGGCTACCTTCCGGCAGAGGGTTTTCCGGCGTCACTTCCCATTTACCGTCTTCACCGACGATCGCCGTGCCGACCACTTCGTCGTCAACGATCAGGCGCACGGTATCGCCAGGCGTGGCACCTTCACCGCGGAAGACCGGCTGTTTATCATCAGTCGCATCGCCGTTTTGGATTGGGCCTGTTTTCGCGCCAACATCGTCTTCCACTTCGCCAATAATCGGCTTAACAGGGGCTTCCAGATCGACGGTGAAATCAAAAGAGTCGCTTGGCGCGCTGGTGCGGCCATCCGGGTCTTTACCGATCAGCACAATGCTGTGGTCGCCGTGCGCCAGCGGGGTTTCCGGCGTCCAGGTCCAGGTGCCGTCAGCGCCGACACGGGTTTCGCCGAGCTTGACGTTGTTTTCCCAGAACTCAACAATATCGCCCGCTTTTCCTGTACCGCTAAACGTTGGCGTGGCGTCATCAGTCACGCCGTTTTGCGGGATCGAGCCGGTTTTGGTGCCGTAATCGTCGTGCACATCGGTCAGTTTAGGGGTAGCAACAGGCGCAACGGTGCCTTTTTTGTCACCGCCATCGTCACGGTTATGACGAATAATGGCGCCCAGGCCTACCAGCGCACCAATCCCGGCTAACGCACCCAGCGCCAGCAGAGCAGGAGAAAATGCGGTGCCCGCAACGGCCAGACCATCGAGACCTGCAATCGCGCCCGCACCCAGCGCCTGGGCGGAAGATTCACCGTCCAGCAGGAACGCGGCTTTGTGGTCGTCGTCGCCATCGGTGGCGATGTACTCATGCCATTGACCGTCTTCGCCTTTACCGACCAGCTCACCCGGGTTATCGAAATAGTCTTCAATGATCAGCTGTGGCTGATCCTCGTCAGTGCCTTCCAGCATGACGAACAGGTCTTTGCCTACGCGTTTCAGCGTAATGTTTTCTGGCGCGACGCCATTCTCCCCTTCAGCAAGAATGTATTTTGCATTCGGGATGGCCTTAATTTTGACAGCACTGCCAACCTTTTCACTGCGCAGAACGTCAGCTTTGACAATCGTATCTTTCTCTACGACTGCAATATTTACTGGCTTGAGAGTCATTTTTTAAATTCTCGTGTAAATAATCGATCTGTGTCCGCGCAACGCGCCAGACGCACTTCCATACGGGATACATTCCCTGGCTGGCGTTATCTTCCCGGCTGGCAAGTGTTGGCTTAATAAGACCTGTCGCAAACCGGTCTTATAAGTCATTTAAGGGAAAGGTTCGGTAGAGATGGCGTGAAGAAAATAATGGCAAAGATAAAGACAAGTCTTGGTTCACTTTTTTAGAGACGGAGAGAAAATAATGTTTTTGTTACCCACTCAGGACAGACAGGAATGTCAGGTAGAAAAGTCATTCTCATGGATTCCAGCCCACTGCTGCGTGCAGGTATCAAGGGCTTATTAACAGAACAAGATTATGAGGTTGTGGCACAATTTCCTACAATCGAGGAATTGCACAGCGCATTACCTGCGTTAAGCGCGGACCTGATTATCATGGAACATCTGCAACAAAGCGCTGAGGTATTTTCTTACCTGGCGAAAATAAGAAAAACGTACCCGGATATTCGGATTCTCATCTTGTCCTCGTCTTTCAGCGATTTTCACATCCAGCTAAGCAGGCGAGCTGGCGCGGCCGGTTACATCAATAAAAATAGCTCGTTAGATAAAATAATCACTACCATCAATAACGTACTCTCCGGCCAGTATTGCTACGGTTCTGAGCTTTGGCATCATCATGCCAGATATCCGCGGGATGCCTCGTTATTATTATCTTTGTCCCATATTGATATTTGTATTTTGCGCTACATTTCTGCCGGCTATAGCAACCAGATTATTGCCTCGATGCTGGACATGAATAATAAAAAGGTGAGCGCGTATAAGCAGCGTATCATGGCAAAATTTAACATTACCCGTCTGGCGGACCTGGTCGATCTGGCAAAACGGAATTATCTGTACTGAGCACCGGAAGATGCCCGGATGACGGTTTGTTCGGGCTTGATGACATAAATCGTTGCAAAACGAATGCTCCGAAAAGAGTGATCTACCGCACATATCCCTCCACATCTACCGAAGCGAATGTCTACGCTTATAAGACGCCCGGAAAAACCTGTCTTTAGAACACACAACCGGAGGTCCTTATCACCATGTTCAACCAGAAACTACAGGCTACCGAGAACATCGAATTCGAGATTGCAGAAGAGCTGCGCTACGAGACCGATCCCTGCGAGTTAAAACTGGATGAGATGATTGAGGCGGAGCCGGAACCCGAAATGATCGAGGGGCTTCCCGCCTCCGATGCGTTGACGCCCGCTGACCGCTATCTTGAACTGTTCGAACACGTACAGTCGACGCGGCTGTTTGCGGACAGCAAAACCTTCCCCGACTGCGCGCCGAAGATGGATCCGCTGGATATCCTGATCCGCTACCGCAAGGTCAGACGCCACCGGGATTTTGACCTGCGCCAGTTCGTGGAGAACCACTTCTGGCTGCCGGAAACCTACAGCACTGAATATGTCTCCGACCCTGGCCTGTCGCTGAAAGAGCACATTGATAGCCTGTGGCCCGTCCTGACGCGCGAACCGCAGGATCACATTCCCTGGTCCTCCCTGCTGGCGCTGCCGCAGGCCTATATCGTCCCCGGCGGGCGGTTCAGCGAGACCTACTACTGGGATTCATACTTCTCCATGCTGGGGCTGGCGGAGAGCGGCCGTAACGATCTGCTCAAATGCATGGCGGATAATTTCGCGTGGCTGATCGAACGCTACGGCCATATTCCGAACGGTAACCGCACCTACTACCTCAGCCGCTCCCAGCCGCCGGTCTTTGCCCTGATGGTGGAGCTGTTTGAAGAGGACGGCGTGCGCGGCGCGAAACGCTACCTTGAGCACCTTAAAATGGAGCATGCCTTCTGGATGGACGGCGCGGAGTCGCTGCTGCTTAATCAGGCCTACCGCAGCGCGGTACGCATGCCGGACGGTTCATTGCTGAACCGCTACTGGGACGACCGTGATACCCCACGCGACGAATCGTGGATTGAGGACGTGGAAACAGCCCGCCACTCGGGTCGTCCGCCGAATGAGGTGTATCGCGATCTGCGCGCCGGTGCGGCCTCCGGCTGGGATTATTCCTCTCGCTGGCTGCGCGAGCCGGGCCGATTAGCCAGCATCCGCACGACGCAGTTTATCCCGATTGACTTGAACGCCTTCCTGTTCAAGCTGGAGAGCGCGATCGCCAATATTTCGGCGTCGAAAGGGGATAAAGAGACCGCCGAGCTGTTCCGCCAGAAGGCCAGCGATCGCCGCGCGGCGGTGAACCGCTACCTGTGGGATGAAGAGAACGGCTGCTACCGCGACTACGACTGGCGCCGCGAGGTGATGGCGCTGTTCTCCGCGGCGAGCATTGTGCCGCTGTACGTGGGCATGGCCACCCATGAGCAGGCCGAGCGCCTGTCTGATGCGGTAAAAGCGCGCCTGCTGACACCGGGCGGGATTCTGGCAACCGAATACGAAACCGGCGAGCAGTGGGATAAACCCAACGGCTGGGCGCCGCTGCAGTGGATGGCGATTCAGGGGTTCAAACAGTACGGCAACGACTCGTTGGGGGATGAAATCGCCTGGAGCTGGCTGCATACGGTGAACCACTTCTACAAGACGCACCACAAGCTGATCGAGAAGTACCATATCGCCAGCAGTACGCCGCGCGAAGGGGGCGGCGGGGAGTATCCGCTGCAGGACGGCTTCGGCTGGACGAACGGCGTGGTGCGGCGGTTGATTGGGTTGTATGGGGAGCCTTGAGAGGGGTGCGGTCTGGCCCCCTCACCCTAACCCTCTCCCCAGAGGGGCGAGGGAACTGCGCGGTGCGGTCTTTTCCCCCTCTCCCCTCTGGGGAGAGGGCAAGGGTGAGGGGTCGAATAACTTTAACGAACCACCTCATAAATGGCGGTCTGAATGGACTGCCATTTTTTTGTGGTGGCATCCGGCTGTGACTGCGCGCGTCGCGTTGCCATCTCAAGATCGTGCTTCTGGCGCTTCACCACGGCCGGCACGGTGCAGAACGCTTTCAAATACTCTTTACGTATTGAGGTCAGAGACTCGCCGTTCGACATGGCATGGCTGAGCGTATTGATGAAACGACGACACGGCTTCTCTTCCGCCATGTTCTGCCGGTAGCGCAGCATAAGCTCCAGAACGTCGTCATAGCCGGCCGACATCGCCTCTTCGGTCCATGACAGCTTCCAGTCCATCCCACCCTGTAAGAAGAGCAACGCCACGCGGGTATCGTTGCGGTTAATCGCCGAACGGAAATTATTGTCGTCCCAGGTCACCCCCATGCGCGTCAGCGTCTCGCGCGAGGAAGGGGTTTCACGCATCTCCTGCGGCGGAGCCGCTTGCGCCGTATTTTCCGCCGCAGGCGGCTTCTTGCTGCTGGTCACCAGCCAGAAGCCGCCTACCACGATGGCAATCACCATCACGCCAACCGCCCCCCATAACGCACCGGAGATAAGCTGCTCACGCTGTTCGGGCGTGCGCGGCGCGCGCTGGGTCGGCTTTTCAATCGTGTCGCGAACTTCAAACAGATCCCCACCGGTGACCCGATCCATTTTTTGCGCCTTTTCCCAGAAAGCGTGCAGCTCGCTGGCATCCACCGCCATAAATCCAGCCGGGTTGACGCGCGTTCTTCCCTCTTCAAACGCGCGTTGAACCGGCCGGGAGATCTGCATGTAGTAGTTATCCAGCAGCTGAATTTGCGCCGAACTTAACGTTTTCTGCACCGTGATGTTGTTGCGGATTTGCCGGATGTCGTCGAGAAATGTTTGCAGCGTTTTGCGCGGCTCTACCAGGAGCGTCAGCATGGACGGGTCGCTAAACAGCGAGGCGTAGTAGCGACTGAACTCTTTTTTATCCACCAGCATCTGCGCCAGTTCGCTGAACATCATGCCGCTCAGGACGTCGTTGATTTCGCCATGCTTCAGCCAGCGTCGTACGCGGTCAGCGTTGAATAAGGTTTTAAGATGATTATTGAGCCGCACCTGATCGGGCCAGGCCTGCTGAATGAGGCCTTTAATCATTAACTCAATTGCGCGTACCTGCTTGTGCGCCTGCTGCTGCTGAAGTTCACTACCCGGCACCAGCTCGGTGCTGTAGGTCAGAAGCGGCTGCTGCAGACGAAGATGTTCCAGCGTAGTCACAAACCGCATCGCCGCAATAAGCTGGTTTTCGCTGACATCCTGCCCGCTTTCATACTGCGGGACGCGCTGCTGCAGCAGGCGCAGCTGCAGCGTAAATTCCGACATCTCGGCATCATTCAGGTTGAGCTTCTTCGCAACCGCAGCCCATCCCCCGAGGCCTAAACGCGCGCTGTCCAGCTGTTCCAGAAACCAGCGTGGATCTTTTCCCTCAGAAACATGTACATTCAGAAGAAGCAAGATTTCCACCGACGCCTGGCGAATGACCGCCAGACAGTGTTCAAACTGTTCGCGGATATGATGTGATGTGCTGAGAGTCATTGTTTTCCTTAAGCGACAACGAAGACATCCGGAATGGGCACTAACGGCCGTTTTTCTTTTTATTTATACGCGCTTAACCATACCTGACTTTCTGTTGAAATAAAGTGACAACCCTAAAATCATTTAAAAAGCTTCAGGAGAATCTCAATGCCAGTTTTAATGACCTCGCGCCTGACCTGCACCCCCGTGCAGGAACAAGACTGGCCCTTTTTCCTGGCGCTGCAGCAGCATCCCGACGTCATGCGCTTTGTGGCGGAGGACCGCCCCGTCGCGGCGATCCGCGAGGCGTTTGATTCGCGCCTGACGCCCTGGACGCCGGGGAGCGCGCACTGGCTGTGCCTCGTCGTTCGTGATGCCCTCTCACAGGCCCCGCTGGGCCTTACCGGGTATATTCATCGGGAGGAGGATTGCGCCGAAGTGGGCTTTCTTTTTGCCCCCGAGGCACAGGGAAAAGGTTACGGCTTCGAATCCCTGCAGGCGCTTTGCGATTACGCTTTTCATCAGGGCGGTATACGTCGGCTCACCGCCACCGTCACTGCAGGAAATGTCGCCTCCAGGCGCCTGCTGGAAAAAGCCCGCTTCCGGCTGGAAGGCGAGCTACGCGAGAGCTATTACCTTTCCGGTCGCTGGCAAAATGACTGGTTATTTGGGTTATTGCGGCAGGAATACCTGAACAAAAATTCCTGAACAACAGCCATTTGGCGGATATTTCTCCTGCCTCGATTCCTCTACAGTATCGCCACTAAGAGGAAACGAATATGAAAGGTCATGCGCTGAATATTTCTTCTGCCGCCATTGAGTTAATAAAGAAACATCAGGGGCTTTCACTGGAGAAATATCGTGATGAAAAGGGTTTATGGGTTATCGGCTACGGACATGCGATCCGCGAAGGGGAACATTTTCGCGGCCTTATTACGCCTCTTCAGGCTGAATATTTACTCTACGAAGATATTCAGCGGGTTGAGACGCTGCTGCAGGAAAAGGGGGTTGGGCCATTAACCCAGCAGCAGCATGACGCTGTAGTACTGATGATATTGAGTTTCGGCGCGGCATCCGCGCTCCCGAAAGCGGTGCTTCAGGCCGTCGCCCGGGTATAGTACATGGCGGCCTGGGTTCGGTTTTTCACCTCCAGCCGGCGAAAAAGCGCTTCCAGATGTGCTTTTACCGTGGCCGCACTGATGTTGAGATTACGGCCAATCTCTTTGTTTGATTCACCCGCCGCCAGCAGCTTCAGAACCTCTCGCTGACGCTCGCTCAACGAGAGTAACGCCTGCGCTGACGATTGCTGGCTGACCCACTCTCCGGGAAAGCAGACCATCCCTCTCGACACGGAATCCAGCACGGCGGCAAACCGCTCAGGGTTGGCGTTACGGGGGATAATAGCCATCACGTTTCGCTGCATGAGTTGCTCAACCCATCTGGTCTCTTTTTTTGCCAGAACCATCATCACCCGTACCGACGGGAAGCGATGCATGATTTTGTCCAGGAAAGAACTCTCCTCATCCTGAATTAAATTGCCGTCAATCATGACGATAGCAGACGGTGACGCGGATATTTGCGCCCATAAATCGTCTGCCTGACAAGTCCCCGTTATATTTATTTCAGGAATTAATTTCCGCAAACCGTGTATCGCTCCATGAATAAATATCGACTGCCTGTCAAACATGATTACTCGCATCGTATTTCTCCCTCTGAGAATAGCGAAGGGGGATTCTACAGAGGCGCAATTTAAGAAAAAACTCAATGAATGCAGAGGTTACAAATCCGCCAGTGGTTTTTATATTTACCCGTATTTTGACACATCCATATTAAGGATTTCCTTAAGGGGTTCCCTCCCCTTAACATCAGACATCACAGGAACATACCGCCTGACACTTCAATACGTTGCGCATTCATCCAGCCCAGCCTGTCGCTGAGCAGGGCCGCAATAGCATCGCCGATATCGTCCGGCAGCCCCACCCGCCCCAGCGCCGTCTGTGACGCCAGCATCTGGTTAAGCTGCGCGTTGTCGCGCACGCGTCCCTCGCCAAAGTCGGTTTCGATCGCGCCTGGCGCGATAATATTGACGGAGATTCCGCGCGCCCCAAGCTCCTTCGCCTGATAGCGGGTGAGCACTTCCATCGCCCCTTTCATGGCCGCGTAGGTTCCTGAACCTGGCTGGGTAAAGCGGGCCAGTCCGCTGGAGACGTTGAGGATCCGCCCCCCGTCGTTAAGCAGGGGCAGCAGGCGCTGCGTCAGGAAGAAAGGCCCTTTGAAGTGAATGTTCAGCGCTTCATCAAACTGGGCTTCCGTCGTGTCGGTGTAGGGTGCGTATAAACCCGTCCCGGCGTTGTTCAATAAATAATCAAATGTTTCACGCTGCCAGACGCTGCTCAGGATCTCCTGAAGCTGGTGAGCAAAATTTTCGAAACTGGCAATATCACCGACGTTGAGCTGTAATGCCGCCGCCTTGACGCCTTTTCCCTGAATTTCGCGCACCACGTCCAGCGCTTCCTGCTGGCTACGATTGTAGGTCAGGATAATTCCCGTGCCGTCTGCCGCCAGCTTTAACGCAGCGTTTTTACCCAATCCACGGCTACCACCCGTCACTAATGCGATACGTTCAGTCATCATAAACCTCGTTTTGGCTGTTATGGAGATTGAGAAAGAGCTTATTAGGTGATAGAAGATCAATAAAGATGGGCAATAACGCTTCACTGTTTCAGTACAAACAACAATGAGCTTCATCTATGGATAAAATTCACGCAATGCAGCTGTTTGTTCGCGTCGCGGAACTGGAGAGTTTTTCCCGCGCGGCAGAGACATTAACGCTTCCGAAAGGCAGCGTTTCCCGGCAAATCCAGGCTCTGGAAAACCGGCTTGGCACCCAGCTACTGCACCGCACCACGCGCCGCGTCAGCCTGACGCAGGACGGCATGGTCTATTACGAACGGGCAAAAGATCTGCTGGCGAACCTGGATGAACTCGACGGTATGTTTCAGCACGATCCCTCCAGCATCAGCGGAAGGCTCCGCGTGGATATGCCCGTCGGTGTTGCTCGAAATGTCGTCATCCCCAAACTGCCTGCTTTTTTACAGCAGTATCCGGGTATCGAACTGGAGCTCAGCAGCAGCGATCGCCTGGTGGATGTGATCCGCGAAGGGTTTGATTGCGTCGTCCGCGTGGGTTCCCTGAAGGACTCAGGGCTGATTGCCCGTCCGCTGGGCAAGCTGTCGGTGATCAACTGTGCCAGCCCTGATTATCTGGCGCGTTTTGGCTACCCCGACACGCTGGACGATTTAGGCTCGCACGCCGTGATTCATTACGCCGCGATGCTGGGAAGTCGCCCTCAGGGCTTTGAATTTTATAACGGCAGCACGACGCAGTGGATAAAAACGGGCGGGGTGCTAACCGTAAACAGCACGGAAACTTACCAGGCCGCCTGCCTTGCCGGGCTGGGGATCATTCAGGCCCCGCGCGTTGGGGTACGCGACCTGCTGCGCGCGAAGAAACTGATTGAGATCCTCCCGCAGTATCGCGCGGAACCGATGCCTGTCTCCCTGATTTACCCCCACCGGCGCAACCTCTCTCGCCGGGTTCATCTGTTTATGGAGTGGCTGACCGAACTCACAAAAGCTTACGTGGATTAGTCGCAAGCTATAATTCAGTAACATCCAGCCAAACGAAAAAGGAAAAGACGCGTGACGCCGGAAAATAACCCGCAACGACCCACCCAACATTTAGATTATGAACCCATCAAGAAGATGGAAACCGAGCCAGAAGAGGCTAAAGCCCCCGGTACCGCCAGCAAGGCGCTGGGCACCGTCACCAGCCTGGCGGAGAGAATTCAGCAGTTTCCCATGGTTGCGCATCTGATACGCGCGACCGAGCGCTTTAATGACCGCATGGGGAACCAGTTCGGTGCCGCGATCACCTATTTTTCGTTCCTGTCGATGATCCCCATCCTGATGGTGTCGTTTGCAGCGGCCGGTTTTGTGCTCGCGTCGCACCCGACGCTGCTGCAGGATATCTTCAATAAGATCCTGAATAACGTCAGTGACCCGACCCTTGCCACCACGCTGAAAAGCACCATCAATACCGCCGTTCAGCAGCGTACTACTGTCGGCATCGTCGGTTTGCTCATCGCCCTATATTCCGGCGTTAACTGGATGGGCAACCTCCGCGAGGCCATTCGCGCCCAGTCGCGCGACGTGTGGGAGCGCACGCCTCAGGATCAGGAGAAAATTTGGATTAAGTATTTCCGCGATTTTATTTCGCTGATTGGTCTGCTCGTCGCGCTGGTCGTGACGCTCTCGATCACCTCTGTTGCCGGTTCAGCACAGCAGATGATTATCTCTGCGCTCTATCTTGATTACATCGAATGGCTGAAGCCCGCCTGGCGCGGCATCGGGCTGGCGATTTCTATCTTCGCCAACTACCTGCTGTTCTTCTGGATTTTCTGGCGCTTGCCTCGGCATCGTCCGCGCAAGAAGGCGCTGCTCCGGGGCACGTTGATCGCAGCAATCGGCTTTGAGGTGATTAAGATCGTGATGACCTATACCCTCCCGTCGCTGGTGAAATCCCCCTCCGGCGCGGCGTTTGGCTCTGTGCTCGGACTGATGGCCTTCTTCTACTTCTTCGCCCGCCTGACCCTGTTCTGTGCGGCGTGGATTGCCACCGCCGAGTACAAAGGCGACACGCGGATGCCCGGAAAAACACACCGCTAACTCCGCTCTCGGGCTGATATTTCAGCCCGACTCATCATTTCAGCATATAAATCCAGTCCGTAACTTTTATTTAACCGAAAACCAGTTTTATCCACCAATATTTAAAAACTGTGAAGCATTTCATGGAAGCATTTTGGCTGGCCTGAACATTATCCGCTTTTTGTTGCTTTTATCACCAGAACGCGGCTTTGTTACAGATTGAAATGTCGCTTTTGCTGTGCGTAATATGGCCTTTCGTTCGACAAAAATAAGAAAATATTATGCAATCAACAGCCACAACACTCGACTCTGGTACGGAACACGTCCCGGTAAACTCGCGCAATAAAGTTGTCGTCGCCTCGCTAATTGGCACTGCCATTGAGTTCTTCGACTTTTACATTTACGCCACCGCGGCGGTCATCGTTTTCCCGCATATTTTCTTCCCGCAGGGAGACCCGACGGCGGCAACGCTACAGTCTCTGGCGACCTTTGCTATCGCGTTTGTGGCGCGTCCGATTGGCTCTGCGCTGTTTGGACATTTTGGCGACCGCATTGGTCGTAAGGTCACCCTGGTGGCCTCGCTGCTGACGATGGGGATCTCCACCGTGGCGATTGGCCTGCTGCCGACCTACGAAACCATCGGCATTCTGGCGCCGGTGCTGCTGGCGCTGGCGCGCTTTGGTCAGGGTCTGGGGCTGGGCGGTGAATGGGGTGGCGCGGCGCTGCTGGCGACCGAGAACGCCCCGCCGCGTAAACGCGCGCTGTACGGTTCATTTCCGCAGCTTGGCGCGCCGATTGGCTTCTTCTTTGCCAACGGGACCTTCCTGCTGCTCTCCTGGCTGCTGACGGACGAACAGTTCATGAGCTGGGGCTGGCGTATTCCGTTTGTCTTCTCGGCGGTACTGGTGCTGATTGGCCTGTACGTCCGCGTTTCCCTGCATGAGACGCCGGTGTTTGCGAAAGTGGCTGCGGCGAAAAAACAGGTAAAAGTGCCGCTGGGCACCCTGCTGACCAAACACCTCCGCGTAACCGTGCTTGGCACGTTTATCATGCTGGCGACCTACACGCTGTTCTACATCATGACGGTGTACTCCATGACCTACAGCACCGCCGCCGCGCCGGTAGGGCTGGGTCTGCCGCGTAATGAAGTGCTGTGGATGCTGATGATGGCGGTGATTGGGTTTGGCGTGATGGTACCGATTGCCGGCCTGCTGGCGGATAAATTCGGCCGTCGTGCGAGCATGATTACGATCACCACGCTGATCATTCTGTTTGCTCTGTTCGTCTTCCCGCCGCTGTTGAGTTCAGGTAACCCGGCGCTGGTGATGGCGTATCTGCTGATTGGCCTGAGCCTGATGGGGCTGACCTTCGGCCCGATGGGCGCACTGCTGCCGGAGCTGTTCCCGACGGAAGTGCGTTATACCGGCGCGTCGTTCTCCTATAACGTCTCCTCCATTCTGGGCGCGTCCGTGGCGCCGTATATCGCCACCTGGCTGCAGGCAAATTATGGTCTGTTCTACGTGGGGGTGTATCTGGCGGCCATGGCGGCGCTGACGCTGATTGCCCTGCTGCTGACGCACGAGACTAAGCATCAGGCGCTGTAATTTATTGCGGCCTGATGCCCTCATCCCGACCCTCTCCCACAGGGAGAGGGAGAAAGGGAGCTACTTCTTCATCTGCGACAAAATCGTCCGGCACTGATTCGCTTCGCCTTCTGACGGCGAGATCAACGCCAGCAGCGCGGCGGCCGGGGTGACCAGCGTCGCGAGGGCTGCGGCCACCGCGCCACGCGCAATCAGCGGCCCGGGCTTGACGCCCGCCTGCGGATTTTTAAAGGTCCCGCGCACGTAAAGCGGTGAGCGCAGAGTAATAATACGAATCCCCTTACTTTCCGGGTCAATGGTCAAATCCAGCTGCTCCGAGGCCATGCTGGCAGTACCGGTCACGTTAATCACCGCGTTTTCCGTGTCGAAGGCAAAAATCTGCGGACGCGCCACGCCGTTAACCAGATCCACATTCGCCGCTGCGCAGTTCACCCGCACCTCATCATCGCCAAAGATTTGCCCGATGATAAAGTTACCGACGTTTAGCCCCAGGATCTCCATCAGGTTGCGGCTGACCAGCCCGTCGTTCATCAGCAGTTTCAGGTTACCGTTGCCGCTGCCCAGCAGCGCCGCCACGGAATTCCCCACCCCGCGAATGTCCGCATCGCCGTTCATTTCACCGAGGGTTTTCTGCATCAGCTCCACGTTCGGCATCAGCTCTTTCAGCTTCAATCGACGCGCCTGGATCTCCGCCCGTCCCTGCATCGGCTTCTTATCGCCTTCCAGGTGAATGTTGGAGGAAATTGTCCCGCCCGCCATGCCAAACTTCAGCGGCTGCAGGCGCAGATCGGCATTTTTCAGGATGATATGCGTCGACAGATCGCTCAGCGGAAGCGTGCTGCCATGCTCAATTTTACGCCCTTTGAAGCGCACATCCGCATCCATCACGTCCCATTTGTCAGTTTCAAAGCGGTCGTAAGGCAACACTTTACCCGCAGGCTGAACGTCCTTTTTGACCTCTTTTGATTTGGTGCCTTTTCCGGAATCCACGCCAATCAGCGGGCCAAGATCGGCCAGACGAAGCTGGCGAGATTCGACATCCCCTTCCAGTTTCGGCCGTGGTTTTCCGGTGGTGTAGGTCAGCGTGCCGTGGATATCGCTGTCGCCGATGCGGCCGTTGAAATCCCGGTAGTCAAAAACGGACGATTTTTCGGTGTCGATTTTGGCAACCAGATGCCCGTCCGTTTCGAACGGCGGGGTATCCGGCAGCAGTACGCCGGTCAGTTCATACAATTCACCCAGCGAGTCACCGGCAAACTTGAGCTGGAGGTCGACGCCCCCCATGTTCATCGGGTCATTAACCGTGCCCACGAACGCCACGCGCGTGTTACCCGAGCGGAAATCCGCCTGCACCGGGAACGGCGTGCCTTCACTCCGGAGCGCCAGCATGCCGCCTATTTTCCCTTTCCCGGTCAGCGGCTGGCCGTTATAGCGCCCTTTTGCCGTCAGGCCGAAGACATAGTCACCCGCTTTGGCGCTATCGTCTTTCGCTTTGTTGCCCGTGACTTCGCTAAACGGCAGCGGCTTGCCCAGCGGATCGACCAGGATCTCCACGTCCGCCTTGCTGACCTTATCGTCGATGGCGATCCGCCCGCGATCGAAAAGAATATTGTCGAGACGGAATGACCATGATGAGGGTTGAGCATTTGGATCCTTTTCACCGTCGCTGGCAAGGTTAAACGTCCAGTTATTGTTTTTTTCAGAGAGGCGGATCAGGCGCGCATCGGGCTGCTGGAGCTTGATCCACGGCAGATAGACGGTTTTGGTCAGCAGCGCTAACGGTGCCAGCGTGGCCTCCACGCGCGGCAGATGGATCATGGTTACTTCGGGGATATCCGGCGGGTTGCCGAGAATGATGTCGTCGGCGTGGATGTGGGGCCAGGGGATCCAGCTTCGCCAGCCGGTCTCCTCTTTCTGACGCTCCCATACCACACCCAGATCGCCTCGGATGGCGAAGGGACGGTTCAGCTCAGCGGAGACTTTCTGGTTGATGGTCGGCTTAAGGCGGTTCCAGTCAAACGTCGCGATAATGACGACGACGATTGCGATCAACAACAAGAAAATCCCTGTAGTCCAGGAAATGACCCTGGTTGTTTTTGTCATTGTTATCCCCTTTCCTGATGACCTGTCCTGTAAAACTATAGTCCAGACAAAGGGAAGCGGGGTTATCAGAGGGTCGTTCTGACGCTTTCGAGGAGATCCATCGGCACGGGGCGAGAGAGGAAATAGCCTTGCGCCGCCGCTGCGGGAGAGTTTTGCACGTCACGCCACTCTTCCAGTGTTTCCACGCCTTCAACGATCACGCCCTGGCAATAGCGGTTCATCAGTTGCAATAACAGCGTAAACAGATTCCGTCCTTCCGGGGTCTGACGCAGCATGATGAACAGATCGCGGGCCACCTTGATGTAGTCATAGCGCACTTCGCTGAGGGCCGAAAAGTTCGCCATACCGGTGCCAAAGTCATCCAGCCACAGCGGACCAAATTCACACATCGACGCAAAAGAGGAATCCTGCGGCAGGCGAACATGCTCCACCAGCTCAAAGCGCAGCCACGGCAGAGTGGCGATCAGCTCCTGCAGTTTCGCGTTCTGACGCAGCGCCAGCAGGGTCGGGCCGTCCACGTTAACCGAGGCGAGGATAGTATGCTGCTCGAAAAAGGCCTGTTTTGTCGCCAGCATACGGAGCTGCTCTTCCAGCACGTCCAGACGCTGGCGAACGGCAACTTCGGCAAAATAGCGATCCGGCGCGATACGCTGGGAAGGGTTTGACGGGTGCGTGACGACGGTCAAAACTTCAATTGCCATCAGTCGACCGTCCGTTCGGTAGATCGGCTGATACGTGTACGCACGCTCGCATTGCAGCCAGTAGCGATGCTCCTGCAAGTTCTCAATACTTGCCTCAGGCGTAGTGCTCAGCCGCTGGATAACCTGCTCTGACTTCATTTCAGATGTCCTGTTGTTGGGATGGCCTTTCTGGACTCGTCACTGGGTTATCGGCGCGATAATTGAGAACTTTATGTTCAATTCACCGTGAAAATGAAATTAAGATGACAGAAATTTGCCGGAACACGCGCTGGCTCAAATAAAATAATGGAACGTCGTTTTAATATAGTTGACCATCTAATTCACTCAGCGCACACTGCTGAAAATTCTTCTGTTCAGGTTCATGACTATGTCCAAAAAAATTGCCGTGATTGGCGAATGTATGATTGAGCTGTCACAAAAAGGCGCGGAAGTCAGCCGCGGATTTGGTGGCGATACGTTAAACACCTCTGTTTACATTGCCCGTCAGGTTGCGCCTGAAGCACTCGCCGTGAACTACGTCACCGCTCTTGGTACGGACAGCTTCAGCCAGCAGATGCTGGAAGCCTGGCAGAGTGAACATGTTGAAACGTCGCTGATCCAGCGTATGGAAAACCGCCTGCCTGGGCTGTATTACATCGAAACCGACAGCACCGGCGAACGCACGTTTTATTACTGGCGTAACGAAGCCGCGGCCAAATTCTGGCTGGAGAGCGATGCTGCCGCTGCCATCTGCGAAGAGCTGGCGACGTTTGACTATCTCTATCTGAGTGGGATCAGCCTGGCGATTTTAAGCCCGGCCAGCCGCGAAAAGCTTCTCTCGCTGCTGCGCGAATGCCGCGCCAACGGCGGGAAGGTGATTTTCGATAACAACTACCGCCCGCGCCTGTGGGCCAGCCGCGAAGAGACGCAGCAGGTTTATCAGCAGATGCTTCAGTGCACGGACATCGCCTTCCTGACGCTCGACGATGAAGACGCCCTGTGGGGTGAGAAGCCGGTCGATGACGTGATTGCCCGTACGCACGCAGCAGGCGTGAGCGAAGTGGTGATTAAGCGTGGTGCGGAGTCGTGCCTGGTCGCGATTGCGTGTGAAACGGTGGTTGAGGTCCCTGCGGTGAAGCTGCCCAAAGAGAAAGTGATTGATACCACCGCAGCGGGGGATTCCTTCAGCGCGGGTTACCTGGCGGTACGCCTGACGGGGGGAACGCCGGAAGCGGCGGCACAGCGTGGGCACCTGACGGCCAGCACCGTGATTCAGTATCGCGGGGCGATTATTCCGCGCGAGGCGATGCCTGTTTAGGCTCCCCTCACCCCGGCCCTCTCCCCATAGGGGAGAGGGTGTTTATCGTTCCCTCTCCCCTATGGGGAGAGGGTTAGGGTGAGGGGTCTACTGCCCCTGCGGAATATCCGTCGCGTCCTGGTGGAGATCGTCAGCCGTGGCTGCCTGCGCCGGCTGCGGCGCGGTAGCCATAATGGAATCCCAGGTCTTCTGAAGTTCCTTCATGTCATATTCCGGCTCGCCTTTCGGCTGCAGAAGGATCAACGCCATATCCTGCGACAGCTGCTGACGTAAATCCTGATTCAACATATTCACGGTCAGACCGTTCAGGAAGTCCTGACGAAGCTTCTGGTACTGCTCAGGCGCAATGTCGACAACCTGGTTCTGCAGGGAGCGAATACGCTGGCTGATCAGAATGTCAGTATCGGCGCGAGCGTAGGTGGCAAATAGCTTCTGCAGCTCCAGTTTTTTCTGGGCAACCAGCGCATTGAACTCCTCTTCAGAGAGCCCCTCTTTACGCACTTTTGCCAGCTCTTTCGCCACCACACCGAGATTGGCATTCAGCTTATCGCCCGGCGATTCAACGTTAATGGCACATTGCGCACGCTGGAACAGCACGCGGCAGTCAAAGCCAAGGCCAATGTTCTTCACGTTGTTTTTGCTGAGCGTCTGCTGAACGTGCCAGAACAGCGCTTCACGCGCCAGATCGGCACGCCAGTAGCGCAGCAGCGCCGCGGACTCGCGAATAGGCTGCCAGGCGTTATCCCACATCACGGAGAGTCGGTCCTGACGCACGGTGTCCGTCATAATGCTGACAGGCTCGGCGCGCAGCGGAGAGAGCGTCGGGACAGGGGCTGGCGTTTCGCGTTTGCCCTTCAGATCGCCAAACGCTTTGTTGATCTGCTCTACCACCGCGCGGCTATCCACATTGCCGACGACGATCAGCGTCATCGCGTCCGGGGTGTACCATTTCTGGTAGAACGATTTCACCTGCTCGACGTCCACCGGCTGCTTCAGCGGCTCCGCCGGGTCGTGCCCCAGCAGCGTTGAACCTTTCAGACGGTAGCGCCACCAGCCCTCTTTGGTATCCGCAGGCCAGGTCGCCACCATGTCGCCGTTGCTCAACGCATAGTTCACGGTGTCCGGCGTAATCGCCAGGTTGCCAGAGGCATCAGAGAGATACGTAAGGGCTTCTTTAAGCAGGTCGTTACGGTTATTTGGCAGGCTCAGGTTAAACATGGTGTAGTCATAGGAGACCACGGCCGGAGGAAGGGGGCGTTTCGGATCGATGGCCTGTTGCCACAGCGAACGCACCTGAACCGCTTGCAGGCTGCCGCTCTGCGTGAGCGCCAGACGGGGAATAAAATGGCTAAAACCGGTTTGCTGAGTGCTTTCCGTAAGGGAGCCGGTATTAACGGACAGACGGATTTCAATACGATCGCTGGGCCGCTGCGGGGTGGATAACACCTGCCACTGAAAACCGTTCGCTAACGTGCCTTGTTGCCAGGCCGGGTCTGGCTGGAGCGCATCTGCCTGCACATAACTGGCTGCTGCCATCATCAGCAAACCGCCGGTTAAGAGTCGAATTTTTGTGCCCTGCATGTGAACCCCTGATCAACATTCCTGGTTAAAAAGAGTGTCTCGCGACGCGCTGCACTCTAAAAGATGACGATGAAAACACGTCGATTAGACCGCGCGTTCGGCAAAACGTCACGGTCCGAAGTGAAATATACCCAAAAAAAATCTTGTCGAATTATGACAGGTATGAACAGTTATTATGCGCAGGAGCCCGCATCCCGACAAGGGAATGCGGGCAATTGTGACAAGATTAGGAGGTTAAACCAGGATTTTTGCTATCAGACGCGCGATTATTCAGCGTGTCGTTAAGCTTCTTGTGATCCAGCTCTTTCACCCATTTCGCGACCACCACCGTTGCCACGCCGTTACCCACCAGGTTGGTAAGGGCACGCGCCTCAGACATAAAGCGGTCAATACCAAGAATCAGCGCCAGACCCGCCACCGGCAGATGCCCCACCGCGGAAATGGTGGCCGCCAGCACGATAAAGCCACTACCCGTAACGCCCGCAGCCCCTTTAGACGACAGCAGGAGCACTACCAGCAGGGTAATCTGATGGAAAATATCCATATGGCTGTTGGTCGCCTGGGCGATAAACACGGCCGCCATCGTCAGGTATATCGAGGTACCGTCAAGGTTGAAGGAGTACCCCGTCGGGATCACCAGGCCGACCACCGATTTACGGCACCCGAGCTTTTCCATCTTATCGAGCATACGCGGCAGCGCCGATTCTGAAGAGGAGGTTCCCAGAACAATCAGCAGCTCTTCGCGGATGTAGCGAATGAATTTGAAAATGCTGAAACCAGTCGCACGAGCGATGGAGCCCAGCACCACCACCACGAAAAGAATACAGGTGATGTAGAAGCAGATAATCAGCTGACCCAGCTGCACCAGCGTGCCGACGCCATACTTGCCGATGGTGAAGGCCATCGCACCGAAGGCACCAATCGGCGCCAGGCGCATGATCATATTGATAATGCCAAAGATGACCTGCGAGAAGCTTTCAATCACGTTGAAGATAAGCTGGCCTTTGCTGCCCAGACGGTGCAGGGCGAAGCCAAACATCACGGCAAACAGCAGCACCTGCAGAATGTTTCCGCTGGCGAAGGCGCCGATGACGCTGCCGGGGATAACGTCCAGCAGGAAGGCCACCACGCCCTGATCCTTCGCCTGTTCGGCATAGACCGCGACGGCTTTGGCATCCAGCGTAGAGGGATCAACGTTCATACCCGCACCAGGCTGCACCACGTTGACGATGACCAGACCAATAATCAGCGCAAGGGTACTGACCACTTCAAAATAGAGAAGCGCCACTGCACCGGTACGGCCAACCGCCTTCATGCTTTCCATGCCAGCGATGCCCGTTACCACCGTACAGAAGATCACCGGGGCGATGACCATTTTAATGAGCTTTACGAACGCGTCGCCAAGCGGTTTCATTTGCGCGCCCAGTTCAGGGTAATAGTGCCCCAGCAGAATACCGATGGCGATGGCTGTCAGGACCTGGAAATAAAGACTTTTGAAGAGTGAGGTTTTCATAGGGTGTCCTTGGGAAGAAAAACCACAGGCTTTGTAAGGTTATGGTTAACCTGCGGCTCTAAAATAACACCCGTATAACAGGACAGAAATAAACTCAGTTCAAATTTGAAACACAAATGTTAAGAACTTTGAACTGGCTCGCACAAGCCAGCAACAAAATTACACTTTTGCGTTATGGTCAGCGCCGGAAAAGTATCGCTGTTCGAAGACATCCGGCGGCACCGCGGGGGCAAAAAGGTAGCCCTGGCCGCTCTCGACGCCCGCCTCTGCAAGCCAGGCGCGTTGCGCTTCGGTTTCAATCCCCTCGGCAATAAGATGCAGATTGAGACTGTGCGCCATCTGCACGATGGCCTGCACCATGCTGCTGTCCTCCGGCAGCCCGTCGACAAACGATTTATCGATTTTGAGCACGTCCACCGGCAGGGTTTTCATGTGCTGAAGCTGACGCAGCCCGGCGTATCCCATACCAAAATCGTCCAGCGCGATGCGAATGCCAGCATTGCGCAGCGGCTTCAGGATGGCAACCGCGTCGTTAGGATCGTCAATGCGTCGGCTTTCCGTCACTTCCAGCGTCAGCGTATCGGGCTTGATCCGGTAACGATGGATCAGCTCCAGCATCTCGGAGACCATCGTCGGATGCATAAGCTGCAGCGCTGACAGATTGACCGACAGCGGCAGCGTAACGCCGCGCTCCTGCCAGGCGGCAAGCTGGCGGCAGGACTCCTCCAGCACCCAATAGCCAACGGTGACCATCAGACCACAGGATTCGATGCGCTCAATCAGCCCTTCCGGCAGCTCCCATGAGCCATCCGGCTGCTGCACGCGGAGCAGCGCCTCGGCACTTTTCACTTCACCCGTCTGTAAATTCACCTGCGGCTGCAGCCAGAGGGCAAACTGACGGTTATCAAGCGCGGTCAGGATGTCGCTCTCTTCCGTCAGGCGCTGCTGCGCTTTTTCCATCTGCTCCGGGTCGAAGAACTGGATCTGATTTTTCCCTTTACGCCGGGCGGTAAACGCCGCCGAGAACGCGCGGCGGTACAGCTGCTCCGCCGTTAAATCACCGTAGTACATGGCGATACCGATGCTGGCGCTCGGACGAAGCTGGATACCCTGAACGGGCAGCCGCTCATTTATGACAGTGAGTACTTGCTGACCTAATGTAATAGCGTGCCACGGCTCTTTCACACCGTTGGCAATCACCACCAGGTCGTAACCGCTGACCTGGGTCAGCACCATACGCGGGGCAAGGACGGACTTCACCTTTTCCACCAGCGTCAGCAAGAGCATTTCACGCTGGCTCTCCTTTAGCACGCCGGCCGTATCCTGCAGGGTTTCACAGGCGATCACCATCAGCGCCGTGGTTTGCTGCCGCGCAACGGTCTGCTCCAGCATCGCCATCAGAAACGCTTTATTGGGAAGCTCCGACACCGGGAAGCGCGTAGCGCTGTTGTTTAACTCATCCTGCTGGCGCTGGATGCGCTGCTGGTTGAGGTTGTAGCTGCGCACCAGCATCCCGATCTCATCGTCATGATGCAGGCGCGGCAGCTCAAGCTGGTGCCCCAGCTGATCCTGCGGCGCAAGCGAATTCAGCTCGCGGGCGATACGGCGCAGCGGGTGAACAATCAGCCGGTTAATGCACCAGGTCAGCGCCACGCTGAGGATAAGGGTCATAAGTAAGCAAGTGGTCACTAACGTAACCACCCAGCTCATGACGAATTTATACATCCGGTACGAGTCCGCCTGCAGAACCAGGTAGGCCAGCGGCTGCGGATTGGCAGGGCGCTCAAGCGAATAGACAGGCAGAGAAATTTGCACCGGCAGCTCAAACAGGCGCATCACCATCATCGGAACGGGACGCTCCGGGATAAAGCTCATCCGCAGCGCCTGAAACTGGTTGGGCAAGACGACATCGGCGCGGCTAACGACGCCGGCAGGCTGAATGCGTTTTAAGATGGTTTCCGCTTCGGGAATATCTCCTTTCAGGATCGAGGCGGAGAGCGGGCCGCGCACCGAGCGGGCGATACTTTCTAACTGCGAAGCCGTGTTATAGCGATTCTGCTGTACGGAATGAAACAGCAAAATTACGCAGAAGAGCAGTACAAACAGCATAGTGACGGCAGAGACCATCGCCATCTGTTTGATCGTTAAGGAACGGCTGACACGCAAAATGACTCTCCACAAAACTCGAAGCGCAGGGCGCGCCAGGGTGTAAACCTGGCGCGCCTGAGTATACCCGATTGCCGCGCTATTAAGAGAGACTTACAAATGGATTAAGGAAAATCCGATTACCAGTCCGCGTAAGGAATAAGCGGCTGCGGCGGTAAGTCCATATCACCCTGCCAGCCTGCAGCAGAGTAACGCACATAAATCAGCGCATGGCTTGGGGTATAGTCTTTCGCTTCCTGAATATCCACGCCCATGCCCACAAACCAGTTGGACGTGACCCGGCGTTCGATAATCGCCCGCGCGGTATAACCCGTCCCGGAGGAGCTGCTGCCGGTTTCCATCGCGCCCCGGTCAGTATAGCGGCCTGGCTCATCGGTCGGGATCAGGCTCTGGATCGGGTAGCGCAGCTCGTCTTTGGTTTTGGAATGGGACCAGGACACCGAGCCTCCCAGCTCCCAGGACCAGTTTTCCGTGCGCTTACGCCAGGTTACAGGCAGCGCGAAGGAGACATACTCCTGCGGGCTGTAGTAGCCGCCCTGACCGAGGGAATAGCCGCTCAGATCTTTGTCGTAGTGCCAGAGCATATTGGACACGCCGACCGTCAGGCGCTCGTTGTTTTTATTGATGAGCTTGTAGTAGTAACCCGTCATCCAGCGGACGCGCCAGTTATCTTCCACATTTTTACCCGTCAGCGTTTCCGCGTTCAGGCTGGACCAGATGCCGTTCGCCTCACCTTTGTCATAGCTGATGCTCACGCCACCGCCGGTTGCGCGTACGCCGCCCCAGGTGGTGCCGGTATTGGTATCTTTTTGCCCGGCGAAGGCCAGCAGCGAACTGGAGATAGGCCGACGATGGGCGTTGACGGTATAGCCGATGGGACCTAAATCACTGCTGTAGCTGATGCCGCCCACCACGTCGACGACGTCAAAGCCCATTGGCGTGGTGCCAATATCCATCGCCCAGGTTTTATTTTGCCAGCCGACGGCGACGCTGGCGCCGCTGTCGCTCTGGCTGGTGTTGCCGCTACACGGCGTGTCGTAGCAGGTCCCCCATTTAGGATCGTAAGTCCCGTTATTGTTATCAAAAGTACCGGCATCCATGTTGACCAGATCGCTTCTGAAGAACATGCGCCCGTCAGAGAGCGGTGCGTCCACCTGGAGCATGGTGGTATGCGCTTTCAGGTCGGAATAGCCGCCCGTGCCGCTGGAGCCCCAGTAGTCGTGCTGGAGCGTGACGTTAACATCCTGCTGACGGTACAAATCACCAGCGTCACTGCGCACGCCGCGCTTCAGCCAGTCATCTTTTTCATCGTTACGCGTCAGACGAGTGAAACTGTCGTTGTCCACCGGACGCGTCGTGGTAATGCCGGACGACACCATCGCATCTTTATACGTCTCCAGCGCCTGCTGCGGCTGGCCGTTTTGCGTCTGGAAGCGGGCAGCATCACGCAGCACCAGCGCGCTCTCCATGGAGGCGGGCTGCGATTTGGCCTGAGGAATGATTTTGCTGAAGGTCTGTTCAGCGGCAGCGGAATCGCCCAGGCCCGCCTGCGCCATCGCGATCCGGCGCTGCATATTGAGCGAGAGTGGCTGGTCATTTTGCCCGGCGGGCAGTTTCGCGAGCTCGGCACGGGCGGCATCTTTGTTACCTTCCGCGCTGTAAATCTCGGTCAAACCGAGGATCGCGTCCTCGTTCTGCGGCTCACGCTGCAGGACGGCGTTGTAGGTGGTTTTCGCCGACGCCAGATCGCCACGCTGCTGCGCCCAGTCCGCCAGCGTCAGGTCGATGCGGGTGGAGGTCGGCTGCTGGCGCAGAAGGTTTTCCGCCTCCTGCTCTTTGCCGCTGTCGCGCAGACGGTTAGCGGTTTCCAGCACCTGGTTGCTTTGCAGGCGGTCGGCAAGTTCCTGAATATTGCCGTTCCACTGGCTGCGCGGCAGGGTATCCAGATGCGCCAGCGCGGCTCGGTCCTGGTCGTTTCCGGAAAGATAGAGCCCGTTGGCATAGACCTGATCCGGGTCAGACGGCTTCTGGCTGGCAAGCTGGCGCATCAGGGTATCTGCCTGGCTGCGCTGACCCGCGCTGTAGAGATCGCGCGAGAGACGATACGTTATCCAGACTTCACCGGGCGAGAGCGCCAGACGACGACGCTGGATTTCTGCCGCCTGAGCGTATTTCCCCTGACTCTCCAGCTGTTCTGCCTGGGCAGACAGCTGCTCGTTAGTCAGGCTACGCTCAATATCATCAATGCTCCGGCGCTGGCTGGCAGAGAGCGACTGGATAAACTGCGAGGCTTTCTCCGGGGACTGCGCGCGGTAAATATTGGCAAGGCCGCGAACCGCATTGCTGTTGCCGCTGTCCATACGCAGCGCCTGGCGGTAATAACGCTCTGCCGCGTCGTTATCTTTACGCGCCGCGGCGGCATCTCCCAGCCCCAGCACCGCGTAGCTGTCGGTATTGTCGATGTTACGCGCCTGCTGAAAGTATCGTTCCGCCTGCGCCGGGTTATTCGCCTTCAGCGCCGCATCCCCCTGCTGGATCAGCAGCCAGTAGCGGTTAACCTTCAGTAAACTGTCCCATTTACCGCGGTTATCGCTCTGCGGATCGAGGGCAATCGCCTTTTCAAACTGTGCCACCGCGCGGGCGCGGTCGCCTTTCTGGGAATAGGCTTGTCCAAGGGCACCCACCGCTTCACTGTCGGCATGGTTGGCACTAACGGCTTTTTGCAGCTCCGCCACCGCCTTACTCCCCTGCCCGGCATCCACCGCCGCCAGCCCTTCCGCTTTCGCGCGGAACGCCGGGTCAGCGAGCTGTTTTTGCTGCGCCTCAAGCTGGGCGCGCGCCGCCGCGACGCTATCCCCGTCGCTGAATACGGTCAGGTATTTTTGCAGCGCGGTAACGCTGGCGCTGCTGGCGGGCTGGTCTTTAATCTGCTCATACCACATGTCAGACGCCTGACTGCGACCGCCGGTAGATTTAGCCATCTCCTGCAGGACCGCAAAGCCTTCATCACGGCGTCCGCTCTGGAACAGAAGCTGAGCCAGCGTCGTCTGCAGCTGCGTATTACCGGGGCTGCTGCTGTTAATTTTTTTTAGTTGGTTAATGGCCGAAGCGCGACGGGCAGGATCTTTCGCCACCACATTCCAGTATTCCGTCGCCACGTCGCCGCCCGGCGGGTTGCCGTCAAAGAGCTTGTCATAGGCGGCTATCGCCTCCTGCGTGTGCCCTGTTGTGGCGAGTAAGCGCGCCTGCTGAAGCTGCTGGCGGCCATCCGGCGTGGAAAGCAGCATCGTGTTGCGTGAGGACTGGTAGGCGCTGGAGCCCGGGGCGATCCCTTTCAGGCGATCCAGCTCTTTTTGCGCTCCGGCGTTATCGCCCTGGCGCAGCAGGTAGCGAAAGCGGGCGGCAATGACGTCAGGGTTGTTCGGATCGATCAGCTCAAGACGGTAGAGCGACTGCCGAACCAAATCCTCACGATGGGTCGATTCGCCCAGCCGAACCTGCTCCAGCAGCTGTTTCTGCTGCGGAGAGTTGACGGCCTGCGCCAGCGGCATCAGTGCCAGCCCAAGCGATAGAGTGAGTAGATTTACTGTGAACTTGCGCATTCCTGGCCCCAATCCGGTATTAATTCACCCTTAGCGGTGAAGCGAAAACGATGCTGATCCCATCCCTGACCAAAGAGAGTCAATACATAGCTGTAGTAGGCATTATTATCGGGAAAATGGTCTGCCACGCGCTGGCGCTGAACCGCCAGGGCATCGCGCTGTTGTAAAAACGGCAGCATGGCGGCAGAGAACCCGACCGGGCCATTGCCGGTGCGTTTCCCCGTCGCCACATCCACTTTCTCCGGCGGCACGCCCTGTTTGATTGTCGTTGCCGCCATCGGCTGGAAGCGCGTCAGCAGCCGGGCTTTTTGAGGATCTTTATCGCTCATCATGCCCACCCAAAGATAGACACGTATGGCGTCATAGCCCCCCACCAGCGTCTTATCCTGCTGTAACTGCCAGCCTCTGTTTTTCTGATACTGCACCCAGTCCGGCGAGAACCCCTTCGGCGCGCTTTCCAGCAGCAGCCGCAGATTGGTTTCACGCAGCGTGGTCCACGGGGCTCCGTAGCGGGTGAAATAGCTCGCTAGCTGTGGAGGAAGGTAGCTGGGGTTAAAGCGCCAGGCGTTTTCATCGGCAAAGCCGACTTTACCGGGAAGCAGCATTGAGCCGAGCCCCGGCACTTTCAACACTTCCTCGCTGGCAATGCGTTTTAGCAGCGCCTTGCCCGTTTGGGTATAGTCCGGGTGTTTCCATAACCGGCCCGCTTCGAGCAGCGACCAGGCAATCCAGACATCGGCATCTGAGGCGGAATTAGTATCAATCACCCCCCAGTTTTCTTTGTCTTTCTGCCCCCAGAGCCAGGCGGGCAGACGATCGTTGAGATTGCCGCTGGCAAGGTTATCGCGCGTCCAGGTCAGCAGCAGGTCAAACGCGTTGCGATCGTTAGCGGCCAGGGCAAAGAACAACGCATAGCTTTGCCCTTCTGACGTCGTAATTTTGCGCGTGTCACTGGGATCAATGACGCGCCCGCCCTCGCTGATGTAATCCTTTTTAAACTGCTCCCAGGCAGGCCAGGTACAGGCGGCGCGAAGCGGGAGCGCCGCCAGCATCAACGCTACAACTACACACCAGCGAATGGCTTTCATCACGTCTTACTCATCGGGGTTAAGGCGACGACGGCTGATGATACGCAGCAGACGCCACAGCACCCATGCCAGCAATACCACGCTAACCGCAGCCAGGATGGCGAGCAGAACCGGATGGTTAGACAGCGCATACCACAGACGTTCGAACCACGGCAGATGGCCGACGTAGTACACATCACCCACGCGCAGGCTGTTGACGCCGGACTCGCGGATCACCGACACCGAGCCAAACATCGCGGCGCGCTTACCGCTGTCGTTCATCGCGGTATTCAGCAGCTCATAGCCACGGGGGCTGTCCGCCAGCAGAGCTATCACGCTACGCTGATCGTTGTAAGGGGACTGGAAGCCCACCACTGCAGCCATCGCTCCCTGAGAGGTTACGGCCGTCTGCGCGCTGGCCTTGCGATCGTTCACATCCGGCATAATGCTCGGGAACTCGGTCTGACGCAGCGGCGTGTTAACCCAGGACTCAGTGGCTTTTACCAGCAGATCGATACGTTTTTCATCCTTCAGCTTATCCGGGATGGTGCCGATCACCATAATATCCGCATCTTTGTTCTGGATCTGGCTGCCATCATCCGTCAACGTGACGTTAATTGCCGGTAATCCAGTTTGCGCGCCTACGGTCGCCATGGTATCGAGCAGGGTCGTCACCTGACCTTCGTTTGGTGCTTTTGGCATCACCACAATGGATTCAGAGAGATCGGCCATGCGGCTGAACGGGAAGCCCGCGTTAGCAAAGGCACGCAGATCCGGCATCGCCAGGAAATGGTAGTACTTCGAGAAGTCTATGGTCGACTCATCGCCGATCACGACGTGGTTCTGTACCGGCTGGAAGGTGATGCAGTTCTCCACCGAACCGCCAGGCATCGGGTTCATGTACTGGAAATCAAAACGCAGCTGGTTAATCGCGCCAAGCTTCAGTGCAGGAATAGAGACGTCCGTTTTGCCGTCCAGCAGCCCCTGCAGCACCGGCAGGCGGAGCATCAGCCGGTTAGTGTCCTGGGTGCTTTGCAGGCTGAACGATTGCAGGAACTGGTTGTTCAGGCTGATATCCATGCGCGAGCTGTCTTTCGTCGCCGGCGCGGTATAGCGATAGTTGAGATTGATATCAATGCCGTTGGTGCGCAGCAGGTACAGATCCGGCGGCAGGTTCAGTGACAGGTTAATCGACGATGGTTCCAGCCCGGACGCCTGCAACTGCTCTTCATAGGTTTTCAGTTCACCAAACGTCACGGCACGATCGGTACGCACCCAGTTTGGCGCGTCATAAGGTTTACGTGCCAGCAGCGGCTTAACCTCGTCCACCACCACGCTGTTGCCGCGGAACAGGACGTTGCCCTGGGCAATTGCTTTTGCCGCCTGAACCAGATCTTTATCGTCACGACCAAAGACCACCAGCAGCTTCACGTACGGGTTATCCGGGTGGCTTACCATCTCAATAGTTGGCGCTTTGACTTCGGGGTGGTCGCGCAGGAAAGCCGGACGCTTGGCGTTAGTTGCAAAGACAATCGCGTTTCTGTCCGGCATTTTGTCATACATCACCGGGAAGTTCTGACCGCGCCAGCCGGAGCGGGAGCCAAACCAGGAGGCCACAATGGTCGCCGCCAGTTGCTCGGTCACGTCAGGGGATGACGCAAATACCATCGGCAGCGTGAGCGGACGGTTATCACGCGGATCAAAGAACGGAACCGGGAATGCCGAAAGATCGTTTTTCAGCGCCAGCGGCTGGTAGGTCATCTGCAGCGAGGAGTTGCGCCCGACGTCCAGCCACAGCGTGTTGCTGGCGGGGTTTTCGCAGACATCGCGGTAGTGACCAACAAACTCCAGACGGATACGGTTAAAGTCGGTGATGAACAGCGGGTTAATCGGTACCTGCGCCTGGGTTTTCTTACCCAGCTGCTCTTTGGTCACCGGCAGAACGTCCATCAGCTCATCATTGAGGTAGACCTTCAGCTGAGACTGCGTCGGCAGCAGGGATGGCGACGGCGTATATTCAAGGTTCAGTACCGCATTCGAAACAACCTCATCGCTGCGCATACCAAATTCAATGCTGCCGTTAGGATTGACGCCGCGCAGCACCATGCTGCCCGGCGGCGGCGCGATTTGCGCGAAGGTCAGCTTCACGTCCCGCGACGGCGTGTTCTCCGCGACAACGGGCGCGTTAGCCCCCCGCACGCCCGGCATCACCTGCCCGATGACCGGGTTCTCGGCCGGGAGGGTGTTCCCCTCCGTTGGCTGGTTCGGAATGATGTTTTCTGTTTGACCGGGTGCCGCCGTGATAACCGGATCGGTTGCCTGCGCGACGACAGGTACCGTCGGCGCAGGCGTAGCCGCTGCGTTACCAGGTGCTGCGTTAGCCATTGTTGCGGGGAGTGCACTCACTCCCATTGCCACTGCACATAACCAGGAAAGTTTTGTTTTCATCGCGTTATCATCATTGTTGAGCCATAACCGGGTCCGCCTGCTTCGCCTCATCCCGCTCAGGACGACGAGGAACAAACGACACGACCCAGGAAACCAGCGAAGTAAGTGACCGGAAAATTAATTTCACCGACGACGGGGCAAATTCTGCAAGGTGACGATAGCCACGGAACCCCAGCTTCAGAATATCCAGCAGGCTTTCCAGAGGTTTATCTTCCGGGAAGCTGTCCTGCCAGAGAGCCCATGTATCCGCACGGGCAAACGTACACTGCACAAAATCAATATGTTGCTTTTTGGTCAACGGCATCAGCTGCAGACCCACCTCACTGCCTGCCACACGCACCACCTGCGTCGGGAAGACATACTCCTGCTGGCCGCGCTTGAGCAGCAGGTTGACTTTCTGCCCTTCCAGCACTTTCGCCTGGCCGTTGATTTTGATCCCCAGACCACCGTCAGAGAAATCGTGCACCGTACAGGAGAAGAGGTGGCCATCTTCACGGGCAATCGCCGCAGGCATGCAGATTTCAACGCGATGCGCGCGACGAACCTGTTTACTCTCCACCGACACCGCCACCGCGCCGCCGAGGATTATCAGGTTGTAGAACACCCAGGCCATACTCACAAACACGGTCAGGATTTCGTTTTCCGGGCCGTAGAAGTAGCGCCAGATGCCGGCGATAACGCCAACGATATTCAGCAGCACGAGGAAGATGTACGGGCGGGAGATCACCCAGTCGACGTACTCCTCTTCCACCAGACCGCCCTTCGCGGTGACGTTGAATTTACCTTTATGCGGGTTAATCAGCGCGACCATCGTCGGCGGCGCGATGTACCACGCCAGCACCGTTTCGTAGATTTCACTCCAGAAGGAGTGGCGGTATTTGCCCTGGATCTTCGAGTTCGTCAGGCTCGCGTGGATCATGTGCGGCAGAACGAACAGCGCAATCATCAGCGCGGGGGCGTAGATGATATAGGCGTGAAGGAGCAGGAACGCCAGCGGCGCGGTCAGGAAGATAAGCCGCGGGATGCCGGACAAGAAGTGGAACATAGCGTTGACGTAGCAAAGACGCTGCGCCAGCTTGAGGCCTTTCCCTATCAGCGGGTTATCGAGACGGAAAATCTGCACCATGCCGCGCGCCCAGCGAATACGCTGGCCAATGTGCGCCGAGAGTGATTCCGTCGCCAGACCGGCGGCCTGGGGGATACGCATATAGGCAGAGGTATAGCCCCGACGGTGCAGGCGCAGAGAGGTGTGCGCATCTTCGGTCACCGTCTCAACGGCAATACCGCCAATTTCATCCAGCGGCTTACGGCGGATAACCGCGCAGGAGCCGCAGAAGAAGGTGGCATCCCACATGTCGTTTCCGTCCTGCACCAGCCCATAGAACAGCGTGCCTTCGTTCGGGGTTTTGCGGAAGCGGCCAAGGTTACGTTCAAACGGGTCCGGCGAGAAGAAATGGTGCGGCGTCTGCATCATCGCCAGCTCTTTCTCTTTCAGGAACCAGCCCATGGTCATCTGCAGGAACGAGCGCGTCGGTACGTGGTCGCAGTCAAAGATCGAGACGAACTCCCCGGTGGCATACTTCAGGGCGTTGTTGATATTACCGGCCTTAGCATGCTCGTGAGTCGGACGGGCGATATACTCGACGCCGACCTCTTCTGCAAACTGGCGGAACGCCGGACGATTGCCGTCATCCAGGATCCAGACTTTGAGCTTATCTTTCGGCCAGTCGATGCCCAGCGCGGCATAGATAGTGTTTTTCACCACGCTCAGATCTTCGTTGTAGGTCGGGACGAAGAGATCGACGGTCGGCCACTGCGTGGTGTCCTTTGGCAGCGGAACCGGCTGGCGGTTGAGCGGCCAAATCACCTGGAAATAGCCCAGAACCAGCACAATCCAGGCATAGGTCTCAGCAAACAGCAGCACCAGACCGCACACCAGGCTGACCGGATCGTCCCAGTTCAGCGTTGAGGTGTAACGCCACCAGATGTAGCGGCAGGAAACCGTCAGCGACAGCACAATCAGCATCAGCGCCGAGAAGCGGCCCGGAATACGGCGAACCAGCAACGCCACGCCCCACAACAGGATCAGGAAGGTGAACTGCGCCAGGGGATTGAAGGGTTGCGTGATACAGACCAGCGCCAGAATGAGCGAGAACACGACAATCACGCCAAGGATAAAACGCCGCAAGCCCGGATGGAGGTGCCCGAGCTCTTTATGGTTATCCAGATGGCTGGTCTTATCGCTGACGCTATCGGGCAGTTTATCCAGCCACTGGTGATAGCGTTCACGTAACTGCTGTACGCGGGAATAGCTGCGCCAGTGCGGCGTTATTTTCTCCGCACGGGATGACGTGACCGCCAGCCAAATGGTCTGAATAAGATAGCGCGCCGGATCCAAAGGCCGTGGCCGGTCGGGGTTAATATGTGGATATAATTCGCCGTGGCGTGCACGTATGCGCTGCCAGCGCGGGTGTTCGAGTGGAATGAACGTCCAGGCCAGAATCATCCAGAAACAGCCGAGCGCGGCGCTGAATGCCGGGGCACCATGCCGGCGAAAGTGCCGGTAATGGTCGCTCAAACGCGAACTGACCGGTGGGATAAGAAGCCAGCTGGCGAGTCGACTCATACCGAACTCCCTGCCGGCTCCGCCTTGCTGGCGAAGTTCAGCAGACACCAGTTAGCCAGCGTCAGGATCTCTTCTGCTGCTAGCGAGTCGCTGCGGTATTCGCCGAGCGGCTGCTTGGAGGCGAGGCATTCCGCCATCCCCTCATCGCGATGAATCACAATGGGCAGCAGGCGGCGCTGGCTTTGCAGCCACACCTGATAGAGATCGTCCTGAATTTGGCTACCGATACGTAAATCGTTAATCAGAAGATGCGCGTTTTGAGGCAGACCCTGCTGATGCAGTCGAATATGGCAGTTCGCATCCACGTTCACCACGGAAAGTACATGGTCGCACTGGGCGATGAGCTGTCGGGTCAGCGTCCCGGCGCCGTGCGGCAGATCCAGCAGGATCCACTGGTAGTGCCCCTTTTCTTTCAGACTCTGCAGCGCAAGCGTGAACTGCGAAAACAGACGCTGATAGGCGGCCTCATTCTCGCGTTCCGTGGTGGTCAGTTGGCCAAAAGGCAACAAATCAAGCTGGGAGGTATAGCGCAGACCCGCATCCCGCCAGTCTTTGTCATCAAGCAGCGCGCGGGCCCAGCCCTCTTCGCGAGTGAAGTCGACGTTGAACGACATACGCAGCAAATTATCGGCGCAGGCATCAATCACCAGCACCGATTCACCTAAAAGCTGTAATGACCACGCCAGCGCCGCGGTAACAGATGTGGTACCCACACCGCCACGGACGCCCTGTAATCCGAGTATGGCCATCAATGGCTCCCTTATTGTTGATGGGCGAATTCAGCTAATAACGGCCAGCGTTTAATAGCCGCGGCCAACTGTTCCCGCTGGGAAATATCGGTGTAATCTATTTCAGGTAGAGAAAAGGCCTGCGCCAGCGCCAGAAAATCGTTTTGGAATGTGTAACCCAGAGTCGAATCGACTGGGGTTCCAGGTTCGTTATTATCCATTCTTATTCCATCCCTTTGAGGAAAATCGCACGCTCGGAAGTTGCAGGGCATCCTGCCCTGACAAATTTCATTTACATGCTAAATCTGATGTTCTTTAATTTCAATGTTAGGTTTATTTCTACGCTTTCGCTAGTAAACTGAGATACAGACAAATTAGACGAAAAGAGGGACATCGTGGACTCCATATTTTCTATTGGCATCCAGTCATTATGGGACGAATTGAGCCACATGCCAGTCGGTGGAGTCTGGTGGATTAATACGGATCGTAATGAAGATGCTATCAGCCTGGTAAACCAGACAATTGCCGCTCAGGGTAAGGATTCCCGCGTGGCCGTCATTAGCATGGGCGAAGAGCCGAAGAAAATTATCACGCTGGAAAGTGACTGCGGACCTCAAAAAGTACGTTTATTTTCCATGTCAGCGGAAGCGGATAGTCTATACTTTTTGCCCCGCGACGTTCAGTGCTCTATTGATCCGGATCACTATTTAGTGATTCTTAAATGCGCAAATAACACACTGCAAAATATTCCTGCCGAAAAACTGCTGTCGTGGCTGGAAAAAATCAATAAATGGGCAAAATTTCAAAATTGCACGCTATTGGTCGTCAACCCCGGCAGTAATAATGACAAGCTATTCTCACTTTTAATGGGTGAATATCGCTCCCTGTTCGGACTGGCAAGTCTTCGTGACCAGGCAGGCAGCTATCTCTACGATATTGCCTTCTGGTGCAATGAAAAGGGCGTGAGCGCCAGGCAACAGCTGACCCTTAAACCTGTTAAGGGGAAATGGCACCTGGCACAGCAGGAAGAAACTGTGGTGCAGCCGCGCAGTGACGAAAAACGCATCCTGAGCCATATTGCAGTTTTAGAAGGTGCTCCTGCGCTATCGGAAAACTGGTCGCTGTTTGAGTCTAACGAAGCGCTTTTTCATGAAGCGCGCACCACCCAGGCAGCCACCCTTGTTTTCTCGTTGATGCAGAATAACCAGATTGAGACGCTGGCGAGACAAATTCACACCCTGCGCCGCCAGCGCGGCAGCGCGTTAAAAATTGTGGTGCGCGAAAATAATACCAGCCTGCGCGCAACTGATGAGCGTCTGCTTCTGGGCTGTGGGGCAAATATGGTTATTCCATGGAATGCACCACTGTCACGCTGCCTGACGCTCATTGAAAGCGTTCAGGGCCAGCAGTTCAGCCGCCATGTACCGGAAGACATCTCCACGCTGCTCTCCATGACCCAGCCGATGAAGCTGCGCGGCTACCAGAAATGGGATACGTTCTGCGATGCCGTCGGCAACATGATGAGCAACACGTTACTCCCCGCGGACGGTAAAGGGGTCATGGTTGCCCTGCGCCCGGTACCGGGTATTCGCGTTGAGCAGGCGCTCACCTTATGCCGCCCGAACCGTACAGGGGACATTATGACCATTGGCGATAATCGCCTGGTGTTGTTTTTATCCTTCTGCCGGGTAAACGATCTTGATACCGCGCTTAACCACATCTTCCCCCTGCCTACCGGGGACATCTTCTCGAACCGTATGATTTGGTTCGAAGATAATGCTATTAGCGCGGAGCTGGTGCAGATGCGCGCACTTCAGCCTGAACAATGGGTTAAACCGCTCGCAATCACGAGCGATGTAAAACCGATCCTTAATGCCAGACATGATGGACATGTCTGGCGTCGGGTTCCGGAACCCCTTCGCTTATTAACTGAGAATGGGGAGAACGCACCATCATGAATATCAGCGATATCATTCAACTGGTCGTATTCTGTGCGCTGATCTTTTTCCCGCTTGGCTACTATGCGCGCCATTCCATACGCCGTATCCGTGATACGGCCAGAGTGATGTTTATAAAACCTCGCTATGTAAAACCAGCCGGAACACTGACACGGGCATCACACGTCAAGGCAGACCGTAAACATGACTAATTCTACCTATACCGCTTCGTCACCCTCGCCGCTCTGGCAATACTGGCGCGGCCTTTCCGGCTGGAACTTCTACTTTCTGGTGAAGTTTGGTCTGCTGTGGGCAGGCTATCTGAATTTCCATCCCCTGCTTAACCTGGTGTTTATGGCCTTCCTGCTGATGCCTCTGCCGAACATCAGGCTGCATCGTTTACGTCACTGGGTTGCCATCCCCGTCGGCTTTGCGCTGTTCTGGCACGATACCTGGCTTCCAGGACCGGAAAGCATAATGAGCCAGGGATCGCAGGTCGCGGGATTCAGTGCAGACTATATGCTTGACCTGGTTGAACGTTTCATTAACTGGCAGATGATTGGCGCCGTCTTTGTCCTGCTGGTTGCCTGGCTGTTCCTGTCTCAGTGGATCCGCGTCACGGTGTTTGTCGTCGCCATTATGATCTGGCTTAACGTGCTGACGCTGGCGGGGCCAAGCTTTTCCCTGTGGCCTGCCGGCCAGCCGACGACAACGGTGACCACGACGGGAGGAAGCGCAGCGGCTACCGTTACGACGGCAGGCGATACGCCGGTGGTGGGCGATATTCCAACGCAGACCGCACCGCCAACCTCCACCAATCTCAATGCGTGGCTTTCCAGCTTCTATACCGCAGAAGACAAGCGACAGACGAAATTCCCCGACGCGCTGCCGGCAGATGCTCAGCCGTTTGAGCTGCTGGTGATTAACATCTGTTCCCTCTCCTGGGCCGATGTGGATGCCGCCGGTTTGATGTCTCACCCGCTGTGGTCCCACTTTGACATCCAGTTTAAAGATTTTAACTCTGCCACCTCGTACAGCGGCCCGGCGGCTATACGCCTGCTGCGCGCAAGCTGCGGTCAGACTTCGCATAAAAACCTCTATCAACCCGCTGGTAACCAGTGTTATCTGTTCGATAACCTCGCGAAGCTAGGCTTTACGCAGCACCTGATGCTGGGGCATAACGGCCAGTTCGGTAACTTCCTGAAAGAGGTGCGTGAACAGGGTGGCATGCAGGCGCCGCTGATGGATCAGACCGGTCTTCCCGTTACGCTGCTGGGCTTCGACGGTTCGCCGGTTTATGACGATACCGCCGTGCTGCAGCGCTGGATGCAGACCATCGAAAAGGACAGTAATCCGCGCAGTGCGACGTTCTATAACACCCTGCCGCTTCACGACGGTAACCACTTCCCGGGCGTGAGCAAAACGGCGGATTATAAAGTGCGTGCGCAGAAATTTTTTGACGAGCTGGACGCGTTCTTCACGGAGCTGGAAAAATCCGGCCGTAAAGTAATGGTGGTAGTGGTACCTGAGCACGGTGGCGCGCTGAAGGGCGACAGAATGCAGGTGTCAGGTCTCCGTGATATCCCAAGCCCGTCCATCACCAACGTACCAGCAGGCATTAAATTCTTTGGCATGAAGGCACCGCACCAGGGTGCACCGATTGAGATCGCTCAGCCAACCAGCTATCTGGCGATCTCAGAACTGGTGGCCCGCGCCGTTGACGGTAAGCTGTTTGTGGAAGATAACGTGAACTGGGATCAGCTCACCAGTAACCTGCCGCAAACGGCAGAAGTCTCCGAGAATGCCAACGCGGTGGTGATTCAGTATCAGAACAAGCCGTACGTTCGTCTGAACGGCGGGGATTGGGTACCGTATCCGCAGTAACTGATTTACCCCTCACCCTAACCCTCTCCCCATAGGGGAGAGGGGATAGTCTGTGCGTTATTATTGCGCTGAAATCCGCACCAGCAGGTAGCGCAGACGGATTTTTGCATCGTTCACTCCATCCGGTTATTCGGCGCTTCGCAGGGAAATCTCACCGCCCACCCAGGGCTTGATCGCGCCATCCTGCTCCAGAAGCAGCGCGCCCTGTGCGTCAATACCGCGGGAAACCCCGTAGATTTCTTTATCACCAATCAGCAGTTTCACCGGGCGGTTAATAAAGTTATCCAGCTTTTCCCAACGAGACAGGAACGGTGCCAGACCTTCCTGTTCAAAAAGCGTGAGTGAGCTACGTAGCTCTTTAATCATGCGCACGGCAAGGGTGTTACGATCAATGACGATCCCCGCCTCCTGGAGGTTGGTCCAGGCCTGATTCACCACGTCATTCTGGACAGTACGCATCACCATATTGAGGCCCGCACCAATGACAATTTGCGCCGCATCACCGGTCTTGCCCGTCAGTTCGACCAGGATCCCGGCAAGTTTACGATCGTTGAGGTACAGATCGTTTGGCCATTTAACACGGACCCGATCGGCACCCAGATCGTGCAGTACTTCCGCCATGACAATACCAATGACCAGACTCAGGCCAATGGCTGCGGCAGGCCCCTGCTCCAGACGCCAGTACATGGACAGATAGAGATTAGCGCCAAATGGCGAGAACCATTTGCGACCGCGACGGCCACGACCGGCCTGCTGATACTCGGCAACACAGGCATCGCCGGATGAGAGTTCGCTCAGCCGATCCATAAGGTACTGGTTCGTCGAATCAATCACCGGCAGCACCGCAACATTGCCGTGTCCAAGCTGGCTGCGGATGACGTCTTCATTCAGCAATTGAATTGGCTCCGGCAGGCTGTAGCCTTTTCCGGGTACCGTGAACACATCAACACCCCAGTCGCGGAGGGTCTGAATATGCTTGTTAATGCCGGCACGGCTCATGCCAAGCTGCTCGCCCAGTTGCTCGCCAGAGTGGAACTCCCCGTCTGCAAGGATGCTAATCAGGGTTAACGGAATGGTATTGTCCTTCACGCAATGGTCTCCACGGCATTCACTTCACCTGTGCAACCAATGAAGCGGACTTCTGGCTCCAGCCAGACGTTAAACTTTTCGCCCACACGCTGACGAACATAATGAGCCAGCTGCACAACATCATCGCTGGTCGCATCGCATTGATTAATCAGTACCAGAGCCTGCTGCTGGTGAACGGCAGCGCCACCTACTGAAGCGCCTTTTAACTGGCATTGATCGATCAGCCAGCCTGCAGCCAGCTTCACGCTGCCATCGGTCTGAGGGTAATGTGGCGCAGTGGGCCATCCTTCAAGGAAGGCTTTTGCATTTTCGCTGCTGATAACCGGGTTTTTGAAGAAGCTTCCAGCATTTCCGTTTACTTTCGGATCGGGAAGTTTAGTCATCCGCATATGGCAAACTGAGTCAAATACGTCGCGGGGGGTGACGGTAGCCGGATCGAGCCGCGTTAAATCACCGTAGGTGAGTACGGGCTGCCAGTTTTTCGACAGGCACAGGCCCACGGCGATAATCACGTAGCGATCCTGATATTCATGCTTGAAGATACTGTCACGGTAGCCGAAACGGCACTGCTCTGCCGTTAAGCGCTTAGCCGTTCCGGTCGCCAGTTCGATGCAGTCGACATACTCACAGACATGTTTCAGTTCGATGCCGTAGGCGCCGATGTTTTGAATGGGTGACGATCCGGCACAGCCTGGTATAAGCGCCAGGTTTTCCAGACCCGGCATCCCTTTTTCGAGGGTAAATTGCACCAGGTGATGCCAGTTTTCTCCGGCACCCACGTGCAGATGCCAGCTATCAGTGCGCTCTTCCACACCAATACCCATGATGCGGTTAACAATTACCGTGCCCGCGAAATCGTCGAGAAACAGGACATTGCTTCCTTCGCCCAGAATCAGTACGGGTTCGTTATTTTCTGTTGCGCTTTGCCATGCATCCAGCAGCTGCTGTGCTGTATCGGCACGTACAATTTGATTAGCATTACGTTGAATGCCAAAGGTATTCCAGGGCTTAAGGGAGTGGTTCATAGACGCTATCCTGATGCAAAAACGCAGGTAGTTTACCGTATAAGCAGAGCGTTGGGGGATTAGTTTGTGCAGCGCAGAAACGCAAAAAGGCCATCCTTGCGGATGGCCTCTTTACTTAATTGATGCCTGGCAGTTCCCTACTCTCACATGGGGAGACCCCACACTACCATCGGCGCTACGGCGTTTCACTTCTGAGTTCGGCATGGGGTCAGGTGGGACCACCGCGCTAAAGCCGCCAGGCAAATTCTGTTAATCTGTATCAGGCTGAATATTGTTTGCGTCTCTTCCGCCAAAACATCTTCGGCGTTGTAAGGTTAAGCCTCACGGTTCATTAGTATCGGTTAGCTCAACGCATCGCTGCGCTTACACACCCGACCTATCAACGTCGTCGTCTTCAACGTTCCTTCAG